>CAYPCK010000221.1:0-4901 GCA_964409185.1 uncultured Anaerolinea sp.
CTTCGCTCAGCATGACACACGTGAAAAATTAACCAATTTTGGTTAATCGGAATAGTAGCTGAAGTACCAGCTACTCCATGTGTCTCATCGCCTCGCGCCGACTGAGGGGATGCAATTCGGTTGCTTTCACAAATTTTCTCACAGCCTTCGCATCCGTGTGCGCGTATTGACGCAACGCCCAGCCGATGGCTTTGTTGATGAAGAACTCATCCGAGCCGAGGTTCTCTCGGATGATCTCGCTCAGCAGGTCAAAATCCGTTTCCTTTTTGTAGTCCAATTGAAATAGAATCGCCGTGCGTCTCAGCCAGATATTCTTTGAGGCGCGCCATTTGGCAAGGTATCTTTGCTTCGCATCGGGGAAGCGGCGAAAATGCACGCCTACGAGGTGCAAGATGTTGTCCACGGTGTCCCACCACGATCTGTGGGTGATCATGTATTCAAGCGTCTTGATCGAAGACTTGGGAGGTTTTTTTCGAGTCGTTCCATCAGGCTGATCGCGGCATAGTGAAATTCACGTTGGGGCAGGCTCCACAGATCGAGCGAGATTTCATCCACATCCTCCAGCGTTGGCAAGCGGTAATGAGTTATATGCTCTCGAAGCAGGAGTTTCACCTGCGGAGATTTGATTCCCAGATATTCGAATTGGTCGCGCATGTATTTCTTCATCGGCGCGGCATGATCCAGGTTGGCATTTTTCACGAAGAGGGATTTTAGTTCGACGACGTATTTGTGCATGGATGTCAATTCTCCAATCTCTAATTCTCCGACACCTCGTGGTCTCGATATGTCCCGCGGTGAGCACGCGGGACTACTCGACCACCGCAGTTATTTTGTTACGGCGACGGCGTATCCAACGGGTCGAGCGGCTGGACGAATTTCACCAGCCATTCGCCGAAACTTGTTTCACTCACTCCCGAATACGGCGTGACGAGATGAATCCACGTTCTGCCGGGGCGGAGGGGGATGGGGTTGTTGAACGAATCCACGAAGTAGATCGGGCGCAATAAGCCGGTCTCTTTTTCCCATTCACGGTTCAATGTTGACCATTGAATGCGGAACGCCTGCCCATCGCGGAAGAGATAGGCATTCCCTTTTTGTCCGGGTTCGAGCAAGATTTCGAGTTGGTTATGCCGATAGCGCGAATGTTCGGCGAACAACACGATGACATTTTCAAACGCCATCTGCCTGCCGGTCAATCGGTCTGTCGCGGGAAATAAATTTCCCGTTTGATCGGCTTGGTCTGTGAGCCGCAGATACGATCGCGAGATCGGATCGTATTGCCAGCCTGATTGGGTGAACGAATTGTAGAAAACGTCAATCACCTTCGCTTCGCGTCCATCGTTTGGAATTGCTTCGGAAAAAACATTACCCGAATAATTCACAGGCTGTCGCGGGTTCAGCGCTTCGTTTGCCAGTTCGCGCAATCGCGTCCGAGTCAACAGCGCGCTGTTCGGCGTGTTCAAATCCACGCCATACAAAATTTCGCACGCGTCGAGTTGTTCGCCGATGTCGTATGCCGCGCTCGCGTACACGAGGCAACTGTTCGGGAACATCCCCCCGATCTGATTGTGCGTCAACCGCCCGGAGCGAACGGGTCCGATGTATGGTTCGAACGGGAAGAACCAATTCGATGGTGTTCCCGTCACAACAGGACTTGGAGTTATCGTTGGCAATTCATTCAGGACTAAACCCGCGTCGAAATACGGGAGGGTTGCTTCGGCTTTGGGGATTCTGATCTCGCCATTCGCGTCCGCATCCGAATCGGAATCTTCGTCGCCGATGTTTTGCAGAGTATATTGAAATGAATCGGGTTTGCCGATAAGAATGATAGATTCGACATTGGGATTCTCGAATGCAAAATATCCATTGGAATCCGTCGTCGTTTCAATCAGAATATCCCGGCTGGTTCCGTCCAGCAAGCGGACGCACACGCCGCCGACTCCCGCCTCCCACGCGTCTTGCACACCGTTTGCGTTTTCGTCGAGCCAGACGCGGTTGCCGATCCACTCGCTTTGCGGGTGGATGATTTCCTCGCGCACAGCGCATCCGCCGGTGACGTTGGGAATCTCGCGCAGGTTATCGCCGTAGAACACGCCCATGAAACGCGTGGAGCCTTCGCCAATGTAAAACTCGAAGATCCACGGAGCGAACGCCAGTCCCGCTTGCGGACGGGCGGTCACCGGCATGTTGCTGATCGAAACTAAAACAGCTGGAAGATTCAAAAGCGAAGGGTCGTGGACTTCCAAGCCGGTGAGCGGGTTAATCCCCGGCGGAAAATCCGTCTGGTTTGGACCAAGTTGAACCGGCGTCCGATGCGGCTGTGGGGTGGCGGTCAACGGTGGTAACGCGGTGAGCGTCGCGGTGGATGTCCGTACTGGGGAGGCAGTCGTGGTCGGTGTGCTTGCGAGAGTCAACCCGGGGTTGCACGATGCGAGCATGACGGCGCATGCCAGGAGAATTCCAAGGCGCGACATGCCGTGATTCAGGATGTGAACGTGACGACGAACTGGATGGCGCCGATCCCGAGCAGGGCAAAAGACAGCAGGGTGAAAACCACGCGGAGAAAGTTGGCATTGTTCAACAACGATGCGTACGCGGCAAACGCCAACCCGACCGAGGCGATCAGCATGGCGAGTTGGTATCCGCCTTCGCGGTCTTTTTCGAGATTTGCGGCATCGAAACTATCAATCGCGTCTCCGAAGGACTGGTCCGACTCGGCGTACATGTCGTTGTAGTACTGATCGTCGAACGGAGAATTGCGATCAATGCTGGCTTGCAGTTCGATGGAAAAATTGCCTTTGTAATAGTCTGCCGCGAAATCGTCCACCCCGCGCTGAATGTATTCGCCGTCGAACATGGTGTAATCGAGGATGATGAACTGGTTGGCGCGGATGTAATCGGTATTCGATAATGCGAGCAGGCGGTCGCCTTCGGCTTCGAGATCGTCCGACGCCTTTTGCGATTGGAATGCCATATAGTTCGAGGCGGCGGTGAGCACGCTGAGGGCGGAAATCAGGAAGCCGAGCATCAGGTTCCATAAGAGTTCGCGCCTGCGTTCGGCGGGGGCGGGTTGTGCGGTTTCAGCAGACATGGTTTCTCCTCGGTTATTGTTTGAATCCATTATATGGACATTGTCCACTTTCTTCAATGCGCAGGAATCGCAACGCTCCGTTTCGGAGCGTTGCGGGAGAGGTCATTTGCAATTTTGGGCTGGCTCGTACCATTCGCCCAAGCCGGCTTGCAGGCGGTCCGCGGCTTGTTGCGGCGGAAGGTCAAAGGCGGCGATCTCATACAGGCTTTGCCGGACGATCTCGAGCGCGCTGGGGGTCTTGTTCGAAATTTCCGTGTACATCCAGCGGATGTCGGCGGGATACTTTTTGACGAGTTTAAGAAATTTCTCGTCATTCGCGTCGCTGCTGCGGGTGGCTTGTGTGGCGCTGAGCGGATAAAAGCCGGGCAGTTTTTCGGAGGTGAGGTTGACAGCGTCGAGGGTCATCAGCCACTCGAGAAGCAGTTTCGCCTCGTCTGGATGCGGTGTGGCGCGGTTGATGCCGATGCCGATATCGGGCTGGAAGATGACGTAGGTTTGCTGGACGAACGACGCGGGAACGGCGAACACATCCCAATTGAAGTCGGCTTCGTTCGAGATCTTCTGCAAATCCCACGAGCCGCCGAAGAGCATGGCGGCGTTGCCCTGCAGGAAAAGTTCCTTGCTGGTTTGTGAGTTGATCGTGGCGGCATTTTGGGGCAGATAAGGTTTCAGGTCTTCAATAGCTTGAAACGCCCGGACAATGCTGGCGTCGTTGTAGCACAGGCTTGACCCATCGGTTTGCATGTATTTTTCCCTGCCTTCGGGTCCGCCGAGGAAATTGGCGGCGATGCTCATGAACATTTCGCTGTCTTCGCTCCGGTTCAAGGCGTTGGCGATCGGGATGAGCGATTCATCGGCAAACTTGAGCGCGTTTGCAGTGAGCCTGAATTCTTCCCACGTTTCCGGGGCTTCGAGGAAGTATTTGTCGAAGATGTCTTTGTTGTAGTACACGCCCTGCACTACGCCGACGAACGGCATGGCGTAGGTCAACTCGAATGCAGAGTTCGTCCAGGGGATCAATTTGGTCTTTTCGAAGTTCTGCTCGAGCGGGATCTCTCCATCCAGCGGCATGAGATAACGGACGATGTTCCCGTTCACGGAAAACGGGCGGACGTACATCAGGTCGGGTCCTTCGCCGCTGCTCAATTGAAGGTTTAGGATGGAATCGTAATTTACGCTCATCAGCGGCCGATAGTTGACGATGATCTTCCTGCCTGTGGTTGCCAGCGCGTACTCCTCGAACTCGTTCAGGATGACTTCCATTTCCTCCGAGTCTTCGGGCCGCCAGGTGCTGAGGGTGAGAACAACCTCGTCGCTGACCGGGGCGGGAGTGGATGTGGCGGCGAATTGCCCGGCGGGGATTGGCGCTTCCACGAGTGTATCCGGGAGATTACTTGAAACAGCCTGCCGTTGCGGACCGAGGCGCAGGGTCCCGTTGTAGACGAGGAATCCAATGGCGAGGGTGGCAAGCAGGATCGTAGGGTAGAGGATGCGGCCGAACATATCCAGGTCGTGGCGTTGATCTGTCAATTTCTTTTTATCCGCTTTTTTCTTTTTATCTTCGATCTGTTTTTCCAGCCGACTGCTCAGGGTTTCGAGCAGGACGATCAATGCGGACATGCCATAGGATGCGTAAAAAAGGAATTCCATCGCCACCGTGTACCCGATCTCGGGCAGGGCATCGGCGAGCGCGAGGTGGAAGAACGCCGTGGTGAGCAGCGCCGTCGAGCCGACGGCGAGCCGCTCGGAATGACCGAGAGGCAGGAAGAACGTGATGTAGGCAAGCACCAGGGTGATCAATAACGGGAGC
>CAYPCK010000222.1:0-4900 GCA_964409185.1 uncultured Anaerolinea sp.
GGGCTGGCAATTGCAGGATGCAGACAAGAACATCTTTGTCTTCCCCAATCTCACCCTCAACAGCGGCGGCGCGGTGCAGATCCATACGATTGCTGGAACGAACACCGTCATTGATTTATACTGGGGTGAGACCGAACCCATTTGGGATTCGGGCGAGGAAGCGCAGTTGCTCGACCCGAGCGGAAATGTGCGTGCGGTTTACAAAGTCCCTTAATTAACCGCTAAGAGCGCAAAGCCCGCGAAGGTTTTAAAGATTTTTCTAGCGTCATTTCGATAAAATCAATGCAAGGCTTCGCGGTTCAAAACGAATTACCAACATGACACAAGCACTCTACCGTAAATACCGACCGAAAGAATGGGCAGAAGTGATGGGGCAGGATCACATCGTCACGACGCTCAAGAATGCCATCGCGGCTGACCGTGTTGGGCATGCCTATCTCTTCGCGGGTTCGCGCGGAACAGGCAAGACCACGCTTGCGCGTCTTTTGGCGAAAGCGGTCAACTGCACGAATCCCGACCCTACGAAACGACCTTGTAACGAATGCGAACACTGCAAAGCGGTCAACGACAATCGTTTTATGGACCTTATCGAGATCGATGCGGCGTCCAACACCTCCGTGGACGATGTTCGTGATTTGCGTGACAAGATCAACTTCTCGCCTTCGCAAGGCAAGTACAAAATCTATATCATTGACGAAGTCCACATGCTTTCGACGGCGGCGTTCAATGCGCTGCTCAAAACGCTCGAAGAGCCGCCTCCACATGCCATCTTTGTTTTAGCCACTACTGAAATTCACAAAATCCCTGCAACCGTTTTATCTCGCTGTCAGCGTCATGAGTTCAGACGCGTGCCAGTGGGGGAGATCGTCACCAATCTTAAGATGATCGTCAAAGCCGAAAACCTTCAAGCGGATGATGATGCACTCATTCAAATCGCGCGCCAGTCTGCGGGTGGTATGCGTGATGCGATTTCCCTGCTCGATCAACTTTCGTCCACGGGCGATAAGATCACGCTCGCCCTTGCGCAAACTGTGCTTGGCACTGCCACGAGTCAAACCGTGCTCGATACCCTCACGTCCATCATGGATCACGATCCGGCACATGGACTTGAAACCATCCACAAGGCGCTCGATGCGGGCGCTGATCCGCGTTCGCTGGCGCGTCAGATCGTTGAGTATCTGCGCGGTCTCATGCTCATTCAAATGGGGAACGCCAACCAAGTCGAAGCCACGGCGGATGTCAAGAAGCAGATGCAGGCGCACGCCAAGTCCTTTTCGACGAGCGATGTGTTGCAGATGATGAAAGCGTTCAACAATGCCGCTACGGATTTGCGCGGCGGCTGGCAGCCATCATTGAGTCTGGAACTCGCATTAGCAGAAGTGCTCGACGCTCCAGCCGAGTCTCCGCAAATCGCCGCGCCGAGTCAACCTAAGCCGAAGCCTGTCGCAGACACCCGTCAGGGTGCTTCAACTCCCAGAACCGAGACTCAACCTCAACCTTCCGCGCAGAGCGGAGGTCTGAGCGAAGCGTTAGCGGAGACGAAGACCGCAGTCGAAGCGCACGCACCTGAGAAATCTGCCGTTAATGCGGGAGATGTCATCAAGGCGTGGAAACATATGTCATCCGCTTTGCCAAAAGCGCAGGCGAATCTTTCGGCGTTGATGAACTCGGTCAAGATGATCGACGTGCAGGGCAAGACGTTGATTTTGGGTTTGGCGAGCGACGTGCTGGTTTCAAAGATCGACAAGCCCGATCAGATCGAAGCGATCCAAAAGTTGATCAAGGACGAGTTTGGCGCGGACGTGAGCGTGCGTTGTGTGGTGACGAATGCGAAAGGCAAGATTCCCGCGAACGTGGCGCAGGATGGCATGGTGGCAACCGCCATCCAACACGGCGGTGAGATCGTGGATATGCAGGATTAAGTAAGAGCGATATTCGATACTCGTGATTCGGGTTTGAGTGTCGAATTTCGATTATCGAATTACGAGGTGTATTTATGGCAAAAGGATTCAACAAAGGACCACAAATGGGTGGTGGGCAGGCTGGCATGATGCAGCAACTGCAACGCCTGCAGAAACAAATGGAGGAGGCGCAGGCGAAGCTTGCCGTGGAAACTGTCACTGCCACGGCGGGCGGCGGCGCGATCAAAGTGACCATGACGGGCGATCAGGTCTGCAAGTCGGTTGAGATCTCGCCCGATTTCATGAAAGATGCTGATGCCGAAATGTTGCAGGATATGGTCTTGTCTGCGGTGAATATGGCGCTCGACCAGTCGCGCGAGCTTCAACAGAAGTTGATGGGTCCGCTGGCGGGTGGGCTTCCATTTTAAGTTTCAGGTTTCAAGTGTCAGGTGTCAAGTTTTGCACCTGAAACCTGGAACCTGACACCTGAAACCTATGCTTCTCCCCGAATCCATTCAATCCCTCATCAACGCCCTCGAGCGTTTGCCCGGCATTGGACCCAAGTCCGCTTCGCGGTTGGCGTTCTATCTTTTGCGCGCCACGGACGATGTCTCTGACGACCTGGCGCTTGCTTTGGCGCACCTCAAAAAGAACACGGCGTTTTGTCAGGAATGTTTCAACATTACCGAAGCGGGACGCGAACGCTGCGAAGTGTGCGAGTCCACGCGGCGGGATGGAAGTGTCATCTGTGTTGTGGAAGAAGCACTTGATGTTTTAGCGTTGGAGCGCACAGGCGGTTATCAAGGAAAATATCACGTCTTGCAGGGAGTCTTATCTCCCATCGAAGGCATTGGTCCTGACGATCTAAAGATCAAGCAGTTGCTGGCACGTGTTGCGAATGGGGGGGTGCAGGAGGTGATTCTTGCCACCAATCCCAGCATGGAAGGCGACGCGACGGCGTTGTATCTGCAAAACCAGTTGAAGCAGTTCGGTGTGCAAGTCACGCGTCTCGCGCGCGGTCTGCCGATGGGCGGCGACCTGGAATATGCCGATCAAAGCACGTTGTTGCGGGCGTTATCTGGCAGGCAGGAGATGAATTAACCGGTAGGGGCGGGGTCACCCCGCCCCTACGTGTTTATGAACATCACGATCCTCACCTACGGCTCGCGCGGCGATGTCCAACCGTTTCTTCCGTTATCCGTAAAATTGATCACACGGGGACATCGCGTCACGCTCGCCGCGCCGCAACGGTTTAAGAATCTCATCGAAGGATATGGCATTACCTTCATTCCCTTGCCGGGCGATCCTGCCGCTGCCATCCTGCGTATCAATGATGCAGGCACCAACATTTTCAAAATGATCTACGAAGGGTGGACTCACGCGCTAAAAGTTGGACCCGATGTGTTTCGTCAAACCGCCGAGGCTTGCATGGATGCCGATCTCATCATCCACGCGTTTTCACATACCGTTGACGGGCATACACGCGCACGCGAAATGAACATCCCTGATGTTCACGTGCAGACCTTTCCGATGTACGCGTCGACGGGCGATTATCCCAATGTAACGTTATCTGATTTAAGAATCCGCTCTTTGAATTACTTCACGCACACCGCGGGGCAGAAGATCGTTTGGTGGTTGACTCTTTTTGGGTTTGAACAGATTCGCCGCCGCGCAGGACTCCCCAAACGCAAACTATATTTCCCCTTTGATGATGACCCGCTTCGCCTCCCGACACCGATCTTGTGCGCGTGGAGCCACAGCCTCCTACCGCCTTCAAAGGAATGGTCGGCAAATGTCCACGTGACGGGGTACTTCTTTTTTGATGAAACAGAAGATTATCAACCGCCTCCCGAGTTGCAAAACTTTTTAGATGCAGGTGGCACTCCCATTTGTGTTTCATTTGGCAGTATGGTCAACCGGGATGCGGAAAAGATCGACAGCATCATTCGTGATGCTTTGGCGAAAACAAATAACCGCGGAATTATCCTTTCCGGGTGGGGGAGCGCTCACAAGACTTCCTCGAACGATTTACTCTACCTTGAATCCGCACCTCATGACTGGCTCTTGCCGCGCTGTTCCATGCTTATCCATCACAGCGGCGCAGGGACGGTTGCCGCCGCTCTTCGCGCGGGTTTACCGCAAGTCATTGTGCCATTCATGACCGACCAGCCCTTTTGGGCGCGGCGAGTCCACGCGGTGGGAGCCGCGCCAAAACCGATTTTGGTTAAAGATCTGTCCGTAGAACGGTTGATGCGGGCGATCACCGAAGCAAATGGAGATGTGATTCGCAAACATGTGCAGGCGCTCGGCCGCGCTATTAAAAGTGAGGATGGCGTGATGCGCGCCGTAGAATTGATCGAGTCTCATGCTCGAAAATGGAAAGATTTAAACGCCAAGCTAAATAAGACATGAACATCACGATCCTTACCTATGGTTCGCGCGGTGATGTTCAACCGTTTCTCCCGCTTTCACTGGGGTTAATGGCTCGTGGCCATTCCGTTAAACTCGCCGCGCCACAACGTTTTAAAAATCTCATTGAAGAGCATGGTATTTTATTCTTCCCGTTGGCAGGCGATCCCGAAGACCTGAGCCGCCGCTTGAACAATGTGGGTTTCAATGCTCTCAAACAAATGCGTGAGATGATGGATCATGCCATAGCGATCGGCGCCGATGTTGCGCGTCAAACCGATATAGCCTGCCGCGATGCAGATCTTATCGTCCACACGTTCGCCCACGCGGTCGGTGCGCACACGATTGCGCGCGAGAAGAATATTCCCGATGTTCACATTCAAATATTTCCGATGTTCACGCCTACGGGCGATTATCCCAACGTCACCTTGCCTAACCTGAAAATCCGCGCGTTGAATTACTTTTCGCATTTCGCCTCCAGCCGAATTTCAAAGTGGACAGCCCGCCTCGGATATGAACAAGTCCGCCGTCGTACGGGACTTCCGAAACGCAAGCTTTATTTCCCCTTCGACAAAGACCCGCTTCGCCCT
>CAYPCK010000223.1:0-4876 GCA_964409185.1 uncultured Anaerolinea sp.
ACGCGTGCGTTGGGCAACGCGTTGTTCGAGCGTGGAATTCAATTGGATAAGTTCACTGCGCGTGACGTGGAGACGGGAACGCATTTCATCGAAGGCATCCGACAACGCCCGCATCTCTTCTGGACCTTCCACCTGTATCGGCGCATCGAGTTGATTCTCCCCGAGTCTTTTTGCCGCCAACCTCAACGCCTGAAGCGGATTCAACAACGAGCGCCGCGTCATCCACGCGCCGATTGCCAGCAACATCAACGCGCCTACTAAAAACGTCACTTGAATAACGCGCAAACGATTCACCTTCGCGGTTGCAGTCGCTTCATATAAACGCACCACCTCATCCGCTTTTTGCACCAGGTCATCAGATTGTTGTTCGAGGGTAAGTTGCAGTGAAGCGAAATCATTTGAGGCAGTCATCGCTTCCAGTGTGGAATGGAATTGATTCCAGGCAATCTCCACTTCCTTCAATGCGGAAAGAATCTCTGGGTCTCGCGTGGCAGGCAGGTTGACGATACTGTCGGTCAGGTAAGGCGCAGTCCCACCATTTTGCAGGGCAGATAACGATTGGCTGAAGGTTTGTTCCGATTCCTGCAAAGCGACGTACGCAGATTCATCCCCATCCTGCCATTGAAACGCCAGCCGCGTCATCTGCTGGATCAACATCCGCTGACGTCCTGCCAGATTAACAATCAGGGCATCTTGTTGCTGGGTTTGTAGTCCCCAATAGGTGACGCCGACGGAAATCACCACAAGGGATGCGAAGGCGATAAATTGGAGTATGAGTTGAGTTTTCAGGCGTTTATTCATCATATGAGAACTTCAGGGATTATAACATTCGGGTTGGGGTGAGCGTTTACGCCTGTTGACAGGCGTAACCATACATAGAAAGCGCTCATCCTCTGATATCAGCAAGAGCAAAAAAATATATTTATATGCGTCGGGAAGCAACTGCAATTTTGCAAAGCACAGGCTGAAGGCGGTGTGCTGAGCATGTTGAAGTATCAGAGGTTGATGCGTACGGCGATGTGTCAGTTGAACTTGTCGGCGAGGGCGTATCACCGTATTTTGAAATTGGCGCGCGCGATCACTGACCTGGAGGGAAGCGAAGACATTCAGTCCGCGCATCTGGCGGAGGCGTTGCAAAATCGCCCAGCCTTGTTGCGATGACAGGTTAGTACTGGTTCAACACCATCTACGCAGATAAACCGATGGGGCTATAACCACACCTGGAGGTCGAGCGGCGAGAGGGTGATGCGGTTTTGCGCACCGAACCGATCCCGTGTATTTGTTATTGAACGGGATCGCCGACCTGAATGTGTTGCTCGTGTTCGGAAAAGTTGGCAAAGATGTACGCGCGTTTGCCGGCATGTATGCGCATCGCACCCAGGACGTGCGGATTGCCCGTCTCGATGACTTTGACATAGGGAATCTTCCCGCGCGCGCCTTCGAGGTTGCCCGCGAAGAGGTCCACATGGATTACGCCGCCCAACATCTTGTTCGATTGAAACCAGCGAGGGTCGCCTTCGCGTTGCTTGTCGAGCGTGCGCAGGCTCGCCGAACAGGCAAACCATGAACGCGCCAAGGTGACGAGCAAATCTTCGAGATGGAAAAAAATCGTAGCGCTCGCGATACAGGTCAAAATACAGTTGGAAAACGTTGGCGAAGTGATGTTCCAACCGCCGGGTGTATTGCTCCCAGCCTTGCGGGTCGGCGGCGATCTCGTGCCGAAGCGCGGCGCGAGTTCATACCAGTTTCGCGCCTTCCGAAGCCCGGCAGATGTAGATTTCAGGGTGAAGCCCGGTTTTTGATTCATACCCCATCGCCAGTTGTGCGACGAACTCCTCCACGCGGTCGCGTTCGACAAGGCTGATGGTGCAACCGCCGAAGCCGGCGCCGGTCAATCGCGCGCCATGGCAATCCGGCAAACCTTGCGCGATCTCCACCATCGCGTCCAATTCGGGGATGGAAACTTCGTACAGATCGCGCAGGCTGATGTGACATTGATTCATCAACCGACCGAAACTCCGCGCATCGCCCGCTTCGAGCAACGGTTGGGCTTGTTTCGCCCTCTCGATCTCCTCCACCACGTGACGCGACCTGCGCTCCAACTCCGGCGGGAGTTTCTTCGCCAGCCGGTGGAACGCCTCGACGTCCACATCGCGCAGGGTGCGGATGCCGGGCAGGTCGTTCTGTAGAATTTTCACCGCCTGCTCGCAAGCCGCGCGACGCTGGTTGTATTCGCCGCCGGTCAACTTGCGGCGGATCGTGGTATCCGCCACCACAAGCGATACATTTTCAGGCAGGGGCAGGGCGCGGTATTCCAACGAACGACAGTCGAGCATCAACAGGTTGTTTTCCACGCCGCAGGCGGAGGCGAACTGGTCCATGATGCCGCATTGCACGCCCACGTATTGGTTTTCGGCGCGCTGACCGAGCAAGGCGCGCTCCATCGGAGAACGGTTCCAGCCGCCGAGGGTTTGCCATGCCAGCGCGAACGCCATCTCTACCGACGCGGAGGAACTCAAGCCGGAGCCGCGCGGCACATCCGAGAGGAACACGGCGTCCATGGCGGGTGTGTCCAAACCTGACTCTTGAAGCGCCCACAGCACACCGGCGGGGTAATGCGCCCACTCCGGCAGGGGCGAGCCGTCGGTCTGGGTTTTGGCGGGCACCGTGTGGGATGAGAAAACTGCCTGCTGGTCGAAGTCCACCGCAACAATTGTGGAGTGATCCGCGGCGGCGGGAGAGAATGCGATGTAGGTGGCGCGGTCGATGGCGGCGGGCAGGACGAATCCATCGTTGTAGTCCACGTGTTCGCCCAGCAGGTTGACGCGCCCGGGCGCGCGCGCGACGTATGCCGGTGACCGTCCGAAGCGGCTTTGAAACAGAGATATGGCGGAATTTTTATCCATTGAGTATCATCAACGCAATGCAGGCTTTGTCAGAATTTCCGTAAGTTTACCTGAGTCTGTTGAATATTCAACCCGTTGGCGGCGGCACGTTAACCAGAATCGGAGTACCCCATGGCTCGAAATATTTTCTCGCGCGCGTTGATCGTCTTGAGCGCTTTATTTTTGTTGGTGAGCGTGGTCGCGATTCCGGCGCTGTGGCTGGCGAACGGTCCGCTCACGCGCGAGGGGGTGGCGCGGCTGGGGGCGATCGAATCAGAATTACGTCAGGGCGAGGAAGCGTTGGAACGTTCGCGCGTCGAACTGGAACGAGCGTTGAGCATTCTCGATTCCACCGAAGCCGCGTTGAACGCCTTCACGCAAAACGATCCACAGGCGTTTTTCGAGGATGTGCGCGCTACGCTCGACGATCACCTCGTCCCCGAATTGGAGACCGCCAAAGAGCGGCTGATCACGGCGCGCGATACGCTCGAAAATGTGCGCGTGGTGGTCTTTGGGTTGAACATCGTCCCGTTCATCAGTATCAACATCCCCGACAAAACCCTGACCGACCTGATCGATTCCGCCGACGCGCTCGAAGCGGAGATCGGCGAGGTGAGCGATCTTGCCGAACAGGCGTCGGTGTTGCTCGATTCCGCCTCAAACCTGTTCAGTGGCGATTTCGAGGAAACGCGCCAAAGCCTCGAAGGATTTCTTGCCGATGTAGAGGTATATCAGGTCAAAGTGACGGGCTGGCGCGAACAGGCGACGGAGATCAAGACCCGCCTGCCGTTGTGGATCGACCTCGCCTCGGCTGGACTCACGCTCTTCCTCCTGTGGTTCGGTCTTTCGCAGGTCAGCCTGCTCCTGCATGGACGCGCCATCTTGCGCGGGGAGAATCCGTGGCAGGGGTGAAACACATTGGGTACGAATATGCTTTCTCAAGAATGCGGGATAGAAACTCTTTTGTACACGGAACCCACGGACGACACGGTTTCTTCCGTAGGGAACCGAAAAAAAACTCCGTCTGATCCGAAAATCCGTGTACAAATATCCTCATTTTCGGTTCTTGCGAAAGCCATGCGGGTATGAAGCCAGCCTCTTGACTTGAAACATTTGTTCTACTACAATAGCCGCCCTTGTTTTCCCTACAAGACTGGCTATGGTGAATGAACAAAAAACAAGTACACGTATTCCTGATCCACGCGCACAGCGACAGAAACGCGGTACACAAACTCCACCAACGATTGAGGCGGGACAGCATCGATGCATGGCTGGACGTGGCGAACCTCCAACCCGGGCAGGATTGGCAAACCGAGATCCGCAAGGCGATCCTCACCTGTGACGCGGTTGTCGTCTGCCTGTCACGCGCCTTCAACAAACAGCACGGCTATCGCCACGAAGAACTGAAACTCGCGCTCGAGAAAGCCTCCCTGCTCGTGGACGAGGTCTTCATCATCCCCGCGCGGCTGGAGGAATGCGACATGCCCGAATCGCTCCGCCACCTGCACCGCGTGGACCTGTTCGCGCGTGGAGGGTATGCAAGGCTGGCGCGGGCGTTGAAGGGGTATAATTCGCTCACCAGAAAAGGCAAATCACCATGACCACCTTTACATTACCCTTCCCGATGAGCGCGTGAAGAAACTTCAGGAGCTTGCCGAGCGTTTTCGGATTGCGCCCGAGGAATTGGTGCGCGTCAGTTTGGAGGATTTATTGACCCGCCCGCTCGATGAATTTCAAAAAATCGTGGAACGGGTGTTGAGCAAGAACGCGGAACTGTACAAGCGGCTGGCATAACATGCGGTATCTGACGGTGGGAGAAGTATTGGAAATTTACAGCCGTGTGATGGAACAATCGGGCGGCTCGGTGGGAATTCTTGATCTCGGCGCATTGGAGTCCGCAGTCGCTCAGCCGCGCATGACCTTTGATGGCGAAGAACTTTACCCAACAATTGTTGAAAAATCAGCGGCACTCGGATTTTCTTTGATATAAA
>CAYPCK010000224.1:0-4867 GCA_964409185.1 uncultured Anaerolinea sp.
GTGCGGTCCATGGTACGATTGCCCAACGCCAAGTAACCCAAATAAAGTATGCCGCAATTGCACTCAAGAACCCCCTTGGTGCAGAGCGTATTTTGTCAACACATATAACTGCGTTTCAACTTGTAATGTAACAGCCCCAACAATTACATCTGTCAATAGAAATTCGGCTACCAGTGCAACTATAAGCTGGACTCCTGGAACTTCTGGCGCTAATCAATTTGTTTATGTGGGGATAGACAGAACTATTCCGATTAACCAAAATTGATTAATTATTCACGTGTGTCATGCTGAGCGAAGCATCTCCATGACTGAAATTCGAGACCCTTCGCTATCGCTCAGGGTGACACGCTGTAAGGTTATTCAGGTTAACCTGAATAATGTTGAAAATAACTGCGCCTCAGGCGGATGCGCGGTGTCAGTATCCATTCCTTCTTCTCCATGGTGGCAGGTGAAAGTATAAGAATTCAGTAACAACGGAACAAAACCTCCCCTTTTCCAGTTAAACTTGCAGCATGCTCAACCCGCAACTCACCCGCCGGGAATTTCTCAAACTTGCCGCCGCAGGCGCGCTTGCCTTTGCGTTGAAAGACCTAAAAGTCAGTCGCGCGTTTGCCCAAACTACTATCACACAGGGATGCATGACCATCAGCGGCGTGCCGCTGTACGACGCGCCGTCGTTCGGCGCGAACAAGATCCACCACTTCGGCAAGGACGAGGTGGTGAAGGTCACCGCCATCGAGGAGAACGGCGAATTCGGCAACGATTTCAACAGCGCGTGGTATCAGATCAACGGCGAGGGGTACACGTATTCCGGCTGGGTCTATCCCGTCGAGATTCAATACCAGAAACCGAACTTCAATCTGAACGAAAAGGGACAACTCGGCGAGATCACGATTCCTTTTGTGGATGTGAAATTGGATCCATACGTCTACGCCAAGCGCGGCTATCGGCTGTATTATAAGTCCACGCACTGGGTGAAGCGCGTGGTGGTGACGAGGGAGGAGAAAAGCATCTGGTATCAGATCTACGACTTTCACCTGCGGAAATATTTTTACGTCCCCGCGCACGCCATGCGCCTCGTGCCGGACGTTGAACTGACCCCGCTTTCCCCCGAAGTTCCCGACGGGGAAAAGAGCATCGTTGTAGACCTCGCCAATCAAATGGTCACCGCGTTCGAGGGCGAGCAACTCGTGCTCTCTCAGCGTTGCTCAAGCGGCGCAACCGGCACCGAAACGCCGAAGGGTGAATTCCGTACGTATCACAAAGGTCCGTCCGTGCATATGACGAATCAAGGCGACGCGCTCGAGAACATTTACAACCTGCCGGGCGTGCCGTGGTGCGCATTCTTCACCGGCATCGGCAACGCCTTCCACGGCGCGTACTGGCACAACGACTATGGTCGTCCGCGCAGTCATGGGTGCGTCAACCTGCCCGCAGACGCCGCGAAATTTATCTACCGCTGGACCAGCCCGAACGTCCCGCCCGAAGCGGATTATGTCCACAGACCGGGCGAGGGAACGAGAGTCCAAATATTTTAGTAGAGCGAGATAGTATCTGGCTCTACAACAAGGAGAATGACATGAACCCAATCTTTCAACACCCTCGCTATTTGCTTAAACGACAAGCCATCGCGCTGACCGGCAAGTTCCGATTTTACGACCCGACGGGCAATCTTGTCATGTTCAGCGAGCAAAAAATGTTTCGCTGGAAGGAGGACATCCGCGTGTACAGCGACGAATCGAAAACGCGCGAGGTGTTGAGCATCAAGGCGCGGCAGATCATGGATTTTTCCGCGGCGTACGATGTGGTGGATACCGAAATGAATCAAAAAGTGGGCGCGCTGCGCCGCAAAGGCTGGCGTTCGTTGTTGCGCGATGAATGGGAAGTGCTGGACGAAAACGACAACGTGAAAGGTCTGTTGTTCGAGGACAGCATGGGGCTGGCGTTGCTGCGCCGCTTTCTGCTTGGCTCGTGGCTGCCCCAGAACTACGATATTACTTTTGGCACAACACGCGTCGCCGATCTCAAGCAAAACTTCAACCTCTTCCGCTATGAACTGAACCTCGATTTCAGTATGGACATCGCGCGCACGCTGGATCGCCGCCTCGGCATCGCCGCTGGGATTCTGCTCGCGGCGGTGGAAGGGAAGCAGAGCAGTTAGATTCTTAACCGCCAAGCACACGAAGAGCGCGAAAGTTAATTTTTTTTTGGCATTTTTAGCGGTCTTTGCGGTAAAAATTAAACATGCCTCGCCAACCTCTTTTTCAGGGACTCGTGCACGATGAACTGGGCCGTCTCGCCGAAACTGCCTTTGTAGGCGATGAACCATGTTACGTTGTGGACGATTACGGATTCCGAAGACACATCCCCTCCGAGCAGGTGGATCGCGCGGTGTTCAAGCAAATCACCGACCTGATGAAGGGGAGCGAGGATTTCATCTCGGAACAGACCGCCAAAATGATCGGGCAGGAGGATGTGTTCACCAAAGCCGCCATCGAACAACAGTTGAAAAACATAGACAAGCAATTCGACCAACTCGCGCAAAACGGCATCCCCGAAGATATGCGCGCCTACCTCGGCATGATGGGCTTCAAGGTCGTCATCAACGTGCACGGCGAGGTTGTGCGCGTGGAGCAACCCGGCGCGGCGGGTGGCGAGGAAGAGTAATTGGTAAGTGGTAATTGAGAATTGAGATTCGAGGAATGGAGAATTGGAGAATTAGGGGCTAAGGTCGTAGAAAAATAAATAGACCGACGTGCCCGACTTGAGAATCTCACGCCGTTTTTCGCCGATCTCATCCAGATACGCGACGAGGTAGTCGCGCTCGTTGATTCCTCCCTGCTCGTAGACGTGCGAGAACAATACCCACACACGCTTCTCTCCGACGAGCGGGCTGATGCGGAACTTCAATTTTTCGCCGTCGGGATAATCTTCGATCTCGCTTGTAACGATTTCAACTTCCTCCAAGCCGTAGAAGGGAGCATAATACCGGAACGCCGGTTCCGCCCATGCGGTGACGAACAGCGCGTCGCCGTCCTTCCACGAATCCGCCAATACCCGCATCGCCGGGCGGATGTGCTCGTAGTATTTCGGGGAAATTAGGTTATTGAACGACGTCACGAACGGCGGGATGAACAAATAACCGCCCAACAGCGCCGCCGCGCCGATGGAGGCAAATTTGTTGAACGACAAAGCGCGTTGCGCAACCTCGATCACTTTTCCCAACAGGAGAATCCCCAAGGGAATCAGGAACAGGCTTAACCGCCCGTTGACCGGGTACAATCGCAACGCGGACGCCGTGAAGGCAAACAACGCGGTGAAGGCAATCGCGATCGCGAGCGTTCGGCTCTCGCGCAATAATGCCACCCACCCGACGAGAATCAAAATCGAAACCAGCAGGGGAATGAACTGTATCCCGAACTGGTATGTCATCAGTTCGTTCAACCAGATAAAATCCTTCCACGGGGGCAGGGGCAGGAATCCTTCCGTCCAGTAATTGGCGAGGTAATCGTTCTGGCTCAGTTGCCGCAGATTGATGAAATACAACAAAGTCAAATTCCCCAGCCAAAGGATGCCGGTGAAAATCATCCAGCGCAGGGAGGCGTAGTCCCGTAGCTGGAGGAAATGAATCGCGAGCGCAATCCCGATTCCCGCCAGCACGAACAACGCGGGATGCGAGAACCACAGCGCGAGAATCCCCGTTAACCCAAGCAGAATGAAGTTTTTTCCGCTTGCTTGATTTTGAAAAACCGCAATGGCGAGCAGGAGTAATCCAAGCGCGACAGCCGCATCCACGATGTATTGTTTGGCTTCGGAGGCGTAGTACACCAAGTGCGGGTTGACGGCAAACAGGGCGAGCGCGAGATGAAAGCCCATGCCTGGCAATGTCTTTTTAGCAAGCATGTAAAACAACCACAACGACACTAGCCCGGCAAGCAACGGGAAAAGGCGCAGGGCAAGTTCGGTACGCCCGAGCGCGGCATTGAATAATTTTTCAACGAGTAAAAATCCCAGCGGCGCTCCCTGGTCGTACTCCAGCGGCTGGAATAACTCTAAAAAATTTCGGTTGACGATGTTCAACGCCAGCATGGCTTCGTCTGCCCAGAGGGAACGCCCGCTGAAGTATTGCCGCAGGCGGAGGAGGATGCCGACGAGCAGGAGAATCCCCTCCCAGGGGAAGGCGAGGTGGAATTTTTTCACGCGGGTCATCGATGTCAATTATAGGGCAAACGGGCAAGTCCGTTTCAACCGGACTTTGTGAAAATAGCACGGGGATTTTGCAGATTAACAAATTAACCTAGCACTCCCGAATTGCTTTCCTTGCCCGCACGGGGATGAATCCCCGTGCTAAATTACGAAGTCCGCTCAAGCGGACTTACCTGCCTTTCAGGGTAAGCCGACTTTCAGTCGGCTTTGTAATCGTAGCACGGACGTTCACGTCCGTGCGGGTAAAGTTTTATTGCTAGATTTAATTGGAAAAGTACAACATCCCCGTGCGGGCTACAGACGTGAAGCATGTTCAGGCGGGCGAATCAACCATCCCTGCGAAAGAAGCGGGGTTTTCCTTCACTCGATGATTGGCGAAGATTAGCGGACTCTCCCCGTTGTGGAATCCAATTTTCAGGCGTACAATTCGCCATCATGTTCCATCAGAAGGACGGCGCGTCATCCGGTTCGGAAAGCCAGCCTCCCAGTTTGGGCAAGGTCGCGTTGCCCCGGGAAGAGAACGCGTCGAAACATCGGCATCCATCAGTCACGTAGGAGGTGAGCGCGCCCTGCGTGGATATTTCTCATGCAAGGAGGCAGTCATGCTCACGATCTACAAAACCACCGAGGGCGGCATGGAACAACTCGAAGGGATGGAGAA
>CAYPCK010000225.1:0-4867 GCA_964409185.1 uncultured Anaerolinea sp.
GCAGCCGATCTCGAACGTATT
This sequence comes from uncultured Anaerolinea sp., assembly GCA_964409185.1. Classification (GTDB taxonomy): domain Bacteria; phylum Chloroflexota; class Anaerolineae; order Anaerolineales; family Villigracilaceae; genus Defluviilinea. The sequence goes on from CAYPCK010000225.1 coordinate 22, forward strand.
GAGCGAATATTACGACCGGATTGACGACCTCGCCAAACGTCCCGATGACATCGTCGGCGTGCCAACCGGGTTCATTGACCTCGACAAAATGCTCACGGGGTTGCAACCGTCCGATTTGCTGATCATCGCCGGTCGTCCCGGTCAGGGCAAAACAGGCTTTCTGCTTTCGGTGGCAAAGAATGCAGGGTTAACTCACAAAAAGCATGTGGCAATTTTTTCGCTCGAAATGTCGAACGAGCAGGTGGTGCAACGACTGATCGCGCAGGAAACAGGCATCGACTCGCAACGCCTGCGGACGGGAAAATTGCAGGAGAACGAGTGGCCCCTGTTCACGCACGCCATCGAAGTCTTCGGCGATACGCACATTTACCTCGATGACACGCCCGCCATCACCCCGCTCCAACTGCGGACGAAATGCCGCCGCCTGCACATGGAATACAACCTCGACCTGATCATCATTGACTATCTCCAATTGATGGGCGGCGACACACGCACGGATAACCGCGTGCAGGAGGTCTCGTACATCTCGCGCAATCTCAAAGTGCTGGCGCGCGAGTTGAATGTGCCTGTCCTTGCCGCGGCGCAGTTGAGTCGCGCCGTCGAGCAACGCTCGGACAAACGCCCCGTGCTTTCGGATTTGAGGGAGTCGGGATCGCTGGAGCAGGATGCCGACATCGTGATGTTCATCTATCGCCCTGACCAGTATGAAAAAGATACCGTCAAGCAGAACGTGGCGGAGATCATTGTGGCGAAGCACCGGAACGGTCCCGTGGGGAGCGTGGAATTGGTGTTCCGCAACGCGCTGGCAAAGTTCGAGAATGCCGCGACGCGGGTGTTCAAGCCGAATGAGTGAGGCAAGTTACGGGATACACAGTACGGAGTACGAAGTATTGCGTACTGCGTAGTGCGCAAAGACGGTTATGACAACATTTCGCGGATTCACGGACTCTGAAACCTTCACCCAACTGCCGGACAAGTTCTTTCACAATCTATTGAAGGACGTGGACGACGCGGCGGAGTTGAAAGTGACACTGTACTTCCTGTGGCGCGCGGAGCACATGGAGGCTCCGATCCGGGCGTTGAGCCGCATGGATTTCGATGTGAAGGTGTTGGGCTTGAGCGCGGACGAGATCACGCGCGGGCTGGAAAAAGCCGTCAAGCGCGGGAGCCTGCTCAAAGTGGAGAGAGACGCGAAGGTTTATTTCCTGTTGAATTCTCCGCGCGGGCGGGCGGGCGTTGAAGCCATTGAAAGTGGAAAGTGGAGTCCATCCGCGTCCTCACCGCCGACGGAGCGCCCGAATGTGTTTCGGTTGTACGAGGAGAATATCGGTCCGCTCACGCCGTTGATCGCCGACGCGTTGAAGGACGCGGAAGAAATTTATTATCCAGAATGGATCGCCGAAGCGATCGAACTTTCGGTGAAAAACAACAAACGCAATTGGAAATATTGCGAAGCGATTTTGAAGCGATGGAAAAACGAAGGCAGGCATGGACAAACGGATACTCGACAGGGTTCTGAACGATACACAAAAAGCGAGTTCGCCGAATACCTCGATGGATAGCGTCGCGCCGATGCTCGGAAAACCCGATTGCCCGCATTGCGGCGGCGTGGGTTTTTTACGCGTGGACGTGCCGCTGGGACATGAAAAGTTCGGTCGGCTCGAGCCGTGCGTGTGTCGCGCGAATGAAATTTCAGAAAATGCAAAACAGCGCTTGTATGAGATGAGCAATCTTGAACGGTTGAGTCATCTCACGTTTGCGAATTTCAACGCGTCGGGCAACTCGAAAGCGGAATTTGTCTCGCCGCAGGAAGTGGCAAGCCTGCGCGACGCGCTCGACGCCTCGGAACACTTCGCAAAAACACTCAAAGGCTGGTTGTTGCTCGAAGGCTCGTACGGCTGCGGCAAGACGCACCTCGCCGCGGCGGTTGCGAATGAATGCGTGCAGCGCGGCGTGCCGACATTATTTATTACCGTCCCCGATCTGCTGGATTCGCTCCGATTTGCGTACAACGACCCCGAAACGACGTTCGAGCAACGTTTCGAAGATATCCGCGGCGCGGATTTGCTGGTGATGGATGACTTCGGCACGCAAAACGCCACGCCGTGGGCGCAGGAAAAATTATTCCAGATCATCAATTCGCGGTATATCAATAAACTGCCGACGGTCATTACTACAAATTTGATTCTGGATGAGATCGAGAGCCGCATCCGTTCGCGCTTGCAGGATGCGGAGTTCGTGAAGTACGTTCGCATCACCGCGCCCGATTACCGCCGCCCCACCGAGACGAGCAACCCGGGCATTTCGATGTTGTCGCTTTCGCACATCAAGGAAATGTCGTTCGGGAATTTTGAAACGCGCGACGATGAAGCGGGCAAGGAGATCGTCACGACGATCACAAAAGAACGACAAGATCGTTATGGTCGTAACGTCAAAGATAAAGAGATCGTGCGCGAGAAAGTGACCGCGCAACACATCAAGCGGTTGCACGAAGCCATGGATGCGGCTGTCCACTTCGCGGAAAATCCCAGCGGCTGGCTTGTGCTTCTTGGAGGATCGCACTGCGGGAAAACTCACCTAGCCGCGTCCATCGGGAATTATCGTCTCCTCCTCGGCGGACAGGCGATTCTCTCCGAAGTTTCGACTCTGCTCGACTACCTCAAAGCGACCTTCCGCCCCAACTCAGACGTGACGTTCGATCGCCGCGCGTATGAAATCCGCACCACGCCGCTGCTCATGCTTGACGACTTAAAAGAAAGCGGCATCTCGTCCGTGTGGGCGGAGGATAAACTGCACCAAATTTTGAATCACCGCTACTATGCTGACTTGCCGACAGTTATCACGTCCACGCTTGACCCCGAGAGTTTTGCGAAGAGTTACCCGAGTCTGTGGAATAAATTGCTCGATACGAGCAAGTGTCAGGTCTGCGTGATCGATATGCCGCCGTATCGCAAGTCCGCGAAGGGGAAGAAACCAACCGCGAAGAAGAGCAAATAATAACCATCATTTTTTCGCAAAATCATCAACCGGGTTGAAAACTCTCCTCAACCGGGCTTATGTGAATCTGCATAGGCATATCTGGAATCATGCCGGGGATTTTGTTATAAGGAACGCCAGAATTCATACCTGATCTGGAGAACCATTAAATGTTACCCACCTATCTACTTTCCCTGCGCGAGGGACTCGAAGCCGCCCTGATCATCGGCATTGTGCTTGGCGCGCTGACCAAGATCCGCCGCGACGACCTCTCCCCCGCCGTGTGGCTTGGCGCGTTGAGCGCGGTGGTTGTCAGCATCATCACCGCCGTACTGCTCACCTCCTTCGGCATGTCGCTCGAAGAAGAGGCGGAGGAAATCTTCGAAGGCGTGACGATGCTCATCGCCGCGGGCATCCTCACGTGGATGATCTTCTGGATGCGCAAACAAGCCCGCTTTCTAAAGAGCGAACTGGAGGCAGGCATCAACCAAGCCGCTACAACAACCGGAAAACGGGCGGTTTTCAGTCTGGCGTTTTTAGCTGTCGTACGCGAGGGTATTGAACTGGCGCTGTTCATCACTGCCGCGTTCTTCATTGGCAATACCAGCGAAGTCTCGAATAACATCACACAAACATTGGCTGGAACGATCCTTGGGCTAGGCACGGCAGCCCTGCTCGGCTACACTTTGTTCGCCACCACCGTCCGCCTTGACTTGAAGAAATTTTTCCAGGTCACAGGCTTTTTGCTCATTTTGTTCGCCGCCGGGCTGGTGGCGCACGGCGTGCATGAGTTCAACGAGGTTGGCTGGGTTCCGCCGGTGATCGAACACATCTGGGATGTGAACGCGATCCTCGATGAAAATTCCGTGGCAGGACAATTGCTGAAAACGTTATTCGGCTACAACGGAAATCCTTCGCTGACCGAGATGATAGCCTATTTCGGATATCTCGTCGTCATCCTCTCCCTGTGGAGACGCGAACAGACGGTTCCTGCCAAGGTGACGGCTGAATCGCAAGCGTAGACTCGATTCTCCCAATTGAAAACAGGCTCCCCGTCGAAATGACGCGGAGCCTGTTTTTCATCCGTCGCTAGATGCTTTGGAAAATTCCCATTTCACCCGATGGTGTAAATCCGGGAAATACGGAGGCAACGTCCGCATTTCCCAATCGCCGCGCAAGCATTTCGCTGAGCACTTGCCGGTAATCCGTGGTGATGGCGAGGTCGGCGTGGTCGTAGAGTTGGTCGTTGTGCAGACCGGGCCACGCGCCGTAGACCTGCCCGCCGTTGACACCGCCGCCGAGCGTGAACATCACGTTGCCGTGACCGTGATCCGTGCCGTAGGATTCGTTTTGCACAAGCCTGCGTCCGAACTCACTGATGACGACAACGGATAATTTATCCGCGTAGCCCCCATCGAGATCGAGATAAAAATTGGAGAGACCCGAAGCGAGGTTGCCGAGTTGATCGGCGAGATAACCGGCGTCGCCGTCGTTTTGGTATTCGTGCGTGTCCCAGCCGCCGTAGTCCACGGTGGCGACGCGCAAGCCGGTCTCGAGTTTGATCATGCGCGCCACGGTCTTGAGTTGCTGGCTGAGTTCATCGTCGTTGTAGCGCGCTCCGTTCGAGGGTTGATAATCCTCTTCCACCAGCGGATGCACAATATCGAGCGATTCCAGCGTGCGGATACCCGCGCGATGCAGGAGGGTCTCGCCGCTGTACATCTGGCGGAGCGCGACCTGTTGCGACGCGGCGAGTCCGTTATCCCATTGCGAAAAATCACCGGGATCGTTCAAATTCACCGTGGGAACAAAGTTCAACAGCGACGACGGCGCGCCCGAGGTGGAGAGCGCGGGCAAAATGGACGAGACG
>CAYPCK010000226.1:0-4866 GCA_964409185.1 uncultured Anaerolinea sp.
AATTCACTCCATGCTCCGCGGCGATCTTTGCAACGACGGGGGATATGAAACCCAAGTCTTGGTTGGCAGTTGACGGTGGACGGTTGATAGTTGATGGCTGAACAGTCTGAGCAGTTGCCGGTTCAGACTTACGACTGTCAACTTTCAACTGCCCACTTTCGACGATTTCTCCCGGCTTCCCGATCAATGCCAGCACCGCGCCTACTTTTGCCGGGAGCCCTTCCTCCGCCATGATCTTCAACACCGTCCCGGATGCAGGCGCGGGGATTTCCGTATCCACTTTGTCAGTGTTGACTTCAAGCAAAGGCTCCAACTCGTTGACCGAGTCGCCTTCCTTTTTTAGCCATTTGATCACGGTTACTTCTTCCACGCTTTCGCCGAGCAATGGGACAAATACTTTGGTTGCCATAATTCACTCCAGTTGGTGGTTGGTAGTTAACAGTTGACGGTCTAACGAGCGGGGAGACTATTGATCAAGGCATAAAGTTTCTTGCGGAGATTTTGAATCTTTTCGTCCACTGAGTCTACATCTTCTTTTCCAAGATAACCAAACTCTTGAGCCAATACCAGCTGCGTATCTACTTCTGCTAAAGAGCCGAGAGCAATGTGCAAGAATCGACGAAAATCGCCCGGTGCTTTTCTCGCCTGTCCTTCTGCAATGTTGGATGGTACAGACACCGCCGCGCGACGGATTTGATCTGCCAAAGCATAATTTTCATGTTTGGGAAATTTTTCGGTAAGTTTATAAACCGCCTTGGCGAGTTTTATCCCATCCTGCCAAACGATCAACTCACGGTAATTTTTTGCGGGAATTTTGTTGTTATCCATCGGCTATCAACCACAAACCGTCAACGGATCGGCGGATACGCCGACGGATCAACCTCATTCATCATCTCATACACCGCATCGAATATCGTTTCAGAATTCGGCTTACTCCAATAATCACCGTCACTGCCATAGGCGGGGCGATGCGCCTGACCGGGCAACGTGCGCGCGGGAGAATCCAGGTGATAGTAGCCCCCTTGCTTCTCGATTACTTCCTGCATCATGTACGCGGACGTGCCGCCGGGGACATCCTCATCCACAAACAAAATGCGATTCGTTTTCTTGAGCGATTCAACGATCTTGCCGTGAATATCGAACGGCAGCAGCGACTGCACATCAATTACCTCGACATCAATTCCAACATTCGATAACTTCTCCGCCGCGTCCATTACGATTCGGCAACACGCGCCGTAGGTGACGACAGTGACATCTTTCCCCTCTCGAATCACCTCCGGCACGCCAAGCGGAACGGTGAACTCGCCAATGTTATCGGGCAGGCGTTCCTTTACGCGATAACCGTTCAACACTTCAACGACAACCGCGGGCTCGTTCGCTTTCAGCAAGGTATTGTCAAAACCGGCCGCGCGTGTCATGTCACGCGGAACCAGCACGTGCATTCCGCGCACGAGATGGATCAACCCCGCCATCAACGAACCCGAATGCCAGATGCCCTCCAAACGATGGCCGCGCGTGCGCACGATCACCGGCGCGGCTTGCCCGCCCACGGTGCGCCAATGTAATGTGGCAAGGTCATCGCTCATCACTTGCAGCGCGTACAAAATGTAATCGAGATATTGGATCTCGCAAATGGGCCGCAAGCCGCGCATCGCCATGCCCATCGCCTGCCCCATGATGGTCGCTTCGCGAATGCCGGTATCGGTCACGCGTAATTCGCCGTACTTTTCCTGCATCCCTTTGAAGCCCTGATTCACGTCGCCGAGCTTGCCCACATCTTCGCCGAACGCGATCACGCGCGGATCGCGCGCCAGAATCGCATCGAATGCGGCGTTGACGATCTCGAATCCCATCACTGTGGGCGACGCGTCCGAGTAGGCGGGCTTCACTTCAGGCACGGAGGTAGCCGTCCCGTTGTAAAGATGCGAACTGTATCGCTCGCGATTCAGCGCGTCCTGTTCGTTCTTCCATTGAACGAGAATACCCTTGGACGGATTCGCCTCGATGCGCAGGCTTCGCAGCGCCTCATGCGCCGCGCTGTGGATGTCACGCCTCAACGGCGCAGGGAGGGCTGATAACCGCTCCCGAATCTGATTCAACGCCGACGCATGACTCGAACTGCCGGCGATCTCCTCGAGCATGTCCATCACCTGCGCGCGCTCCTCGAGAATCGGATTCAGATAGGCGTCCCACGCCGCCTTGCGAATGTTTTCGACTACATCGTAATCCTGTTCCTCCCACTGCTTGAAATCTTTTTCGGACGCGATCTTGTTTGCAAGCATCCACTCTTTCATCTTATGAATGCCGTCGAACTCCTCTTCAAAACGCAGTCGCTCCGCCGATTTGTATCGCTCGTGTGAGCCGCTTGTGCTGTGACCCTGCGGCTGGGTGACCTCAGTGACATGCACCAGCGCGGGGATATGCTCTGCGCGCGCAGTTTCGGACGCGCAGCGAAACGTTTCGATCAGCGCGGGATAGTCCCACGCCTTGGCGCGGTATAAATCGTATCCGTTCGAGTTATCTTTGCGTTGAAAGCCTTCGAGCAAATCGCCCACATTGCCCTTCGTCACCTGATATTCGTTGGAGACCGAGATGCCGTAGCCGTCGTCGTAGATCGTGAGGACGGCTGGGGCTTTCAACACGCCGATGGCGTTGACCGTCTCCCAAAACATGCCCTCCGCCGCGGAGGCGTTGCCGATACTTGCCCATGCCACCTCATCCCCGTTGTGCGAAAACTGCGAAAACGACTTCAACTCTTCGATGCCGCGATATAACACCGAGGCATACGCCAGCCCGGCGGTTCGCGGCATCTGCGTGCCGGTCGGAGACACATCCGCGACGGTGTTGTACATTTCAGTTTGGTTTTTCCATGTGCCGTCGGACTTTAAATTGCGCGAGGCGAAGTGCGCGTTCATCGAGCGCCCGCCGGTGGCGGGGTCGTGCTCGAGGTCGGCGTGGGCGTACAACTGGGCAAAAAATTCCTGGATGCTCATGACGTTCAGCATGAACATCCAGGTCTGGTCGCGATAATAGCCGGAGCGCCAATCCCCTTTGCGGAAGTGACGCGCGATCGCGATGTTGATGATTTCCTTGCCGTCGCCGAAAATGCCGAATTTCGCCTTGCCGCTCAAGACCTCGCGCCGCCCGATCAGCGAAGCCTGCCGGCTCTGGTAGGCGGTGCGGTAATCTTTGATGATCTCTTCTTTCTCGAGGGGAAGCGCAATCGAACCCTTGCTGTTGGGCATGCAGTCTCTCTCCTGAGGTTGAGTTGAAGGGAATTATAAAGGATGAAAGTGCAAGGATGAAGGATGAAATGAAGAAGTAACCCGATTATACTTGCGCCCATGAATTCCCTCCCCGTTGCGCAGGTGATGGCTCCGCCCGATGAAAAAGGCTGGAAAATTTGCCAATAGATTAGCGTATAATATTCAACTATGAAGAGGGATGTTGTCCTCCAACTCCTGAAGCAAAAGAACGCCGAAATGGAAAGGAATTTCGGCGTGAAATCGTTGCTGCTCTTCGGGTCGGTGGCGCGAAATCAAGCCACAAGCGCCAGTGACGTGGATTTGCTCGTCGAGTTCAATCGCCCCGTCGGTTACTTTGGCTTGTTTGCCTTGCAAGATTACCTCGAAAATCTGCTCGGTTGCCCTGTTGACCTCGGCACTCCCGATAGCTTGAAACCCTATATTCGCGAGCGCGTGATGGGAGAGTTGATCCGTGTCGCCTAGAGGTTGGCAAGATCGTATTCGGGATATTCTGGAGGCGATTGCCGAAATCCAGAAATTCACAGTAGGGATGGATTATGAAACATTCAAGAATGACGACAGATCCGTTCGCGCAGTGGAGATGAATTTCATCATCATCGGTGAGGCAGCCAATCAAATTCCCGAAGAGATCGAAGATAAATATCCAACGATTCCATGGGGTCTGATGCGCGCCATGCGGAATCGGATCGTCCATGTGTATTTCAATGTTGATGAGAAGGTCATGTGGGAACCTGTTCAAAATGACCTGCCGCCTCTGATTCCTGAGCTGGAAAATTTGCTGTAAACAGGCTGGTTGTGACTGTCAATTTCTGAACGAGGCATTTGGATGGGGATATTCAAAGAGAGACCCAGTTGAGTTACTTGCGATTTAATTCGCGAGATGCGACCGATTATACTTGCGCCCATGAATCCCCTCCCCGTCGTCCAAACACAAACCCCGCCAGAAGTGATCGACCTCGGCGCGGGAAACCCGTCGCTTTCGGTGTTGCCGTTGGATTTGATTCACGAGGCGGCGAAGGTTGCCCTCTCGAAAAACGACACTTCCTTTTTGCAATATGGCGTCGAGCAAGGGAACGGCTATCTGCGCGAATCGCTGGCAAATTTTCTTACAAGCGGGTACGGCTTCCCGGTGGACGCGGAAAATTTATTTATCACATCCGGCATTTCGAACGCGCTCGACCTGTTATGCACCCTCTTCACCCGCGAAGGCGATACGATCTTCGTCGAAGAGCCGACGTACTTCCTCGCCCTGCGAATCTTCCGCGATCATCATTTGACCATCGTGCCCATCGCCACCGACGAGCACGGTCTCATCCCCGCTTCGCTCGAAGGGAGGCTTGCCTCGGCAACCCCGAAATTTCTCTACCTCGTCCCAACTTTCCAAAACCCAAGCGGACACACGCTTTCACAGGAACGCCGCGAGCAGATTCTTCAACTCGCTGAACGGCACAACTTCCTCATCGCCGCGGACGAGGTCTATCAATTATTGAATTTTGCAGGCAAGCCGCCCACATCCTTTGGCGCGTACGTCGATTCGGAGCGCGTGCTTTCACTGGGGTCGTTCTCGAAGATCCTCGCGCCCGGTCTGCGGCTGGGATGG
>CAYPCK010000227.1:0-4854 GCA_964409185.1 uncultured Anaerolinea sp.
GCCGTTGAAAAATGGAGGCGTGTCGGTTTTGGGGACGGTGGACGCCGGGAACAATGTCGGCTTGGCGCAAACGTTTCTAGTCAGCGGACAGATCTACGGACAGCAGATCATCGTAGTTGACCTAACTCTCACGTACTACGACGGCGCCGGCGCGTCCTACTCAGATAAATTCACGCTATCCATCACCGCCAGCGGGGGCGTTTCCAGCGGCGTGGCGGCAGCCACGTCAACCCCGACGGGCGTGAAATCCTCGCAATTGGTCATCAGCGGTTATTCGTCGGATATCGACCCGCTCCAGCCCGGCGAACAATTCACCCTCACGCTGAACGTGCAAAATGTGGGGAACGACAAAGCCCAACGGATCACCATGATCGTGGGCGGCGGTTCAGGCGGGACTTCGGGCGGCACCGCCCAACCCGGCGGAGTCTCGGGCGGCGGTGGGGATTTCGCGAACTTCGCGCCGGTGGGCGCCTCTAACGTGCAGTCGCTTGGCGACCTTGCCGCCGGCGACCGGATCAATGCAACCCAGAAATTGATCGTCAACGTTTCGACGAACCCGGGCGCTTACCCGATGAAGATATCGTTCTCGTACTTGAATGACAAAAACGAAGTCATCAATGACGAGCAGGTGATCACGTTGCTCGTTCACAGCCTGCCGAATTTGGATGTCAGTTTTTACCAGCCGCCCGGCGTGCTGTTCACGGGCCAGCCGGGCGCGTTGCCGATTCAGATCGTCAACGTCGGCCGGCGTTCCGCGATTCTCGGAAATGTAAAGATAGAGTCGGAGAGTGGATTCCTCGAAGGCAATACCGGCTTGGTCGGCTCGCTGGATATTGGCGCGTTCTTCACCATCGATGCGCTCTTCACGCCCGAACAGGCAGGGACGATCCCGCTGACGATTACCATCGAGTATGTGGATGACTTCAACCAGCCGCGGACGGTCGTCAAAACGCTGGAGGTCGAGGTGGAGGAATTGATCATCGAAGAACCGACGTTCGACCCGAACGGCGAAGACTTCGAGGAGCCTGCCGCGGAAACCTTCTGGCAAAAGGTCAAGCGATTCATCCTCGGACTTCTGGGGTTGGATAGTTCTACGTCCAACGAAACCTCTCCGGCGGAAGATGGCGTGATCCTCGAGGAAAGCGTCCCGGCTGGCAGTGGCGGCGGAGGCAAGGGAGGTCCATGAAATTTCTTGACCTGCTCCGCCTCGTCGCCGGCAACTTGAGTCGTCGCAAAGCGCGCGTCGCGCTGACCGCTATTGGCGTGGTCATCGGCACCGCGGCAGTGGTGATCCTCGTCTCGCTGGCGATCGGCTTGCAACAGACGGCAACCGAGCAGTTATATGGCATCGGCGACCTCACACAGATTCAAGTCAGCCCATCCTACGGCGGTGAAGGCGTCTTCATTGGACCCGGCGGAGGCGGGGGAGGAGGCGGTTTTTCTTCATCCGATGAAATCAAATTATTGACCAACTCCATTTTAGAGGAATTCCGCGCCATCCCCGGCGTCGAATCGGTCATCCCGCGCGAATATTTGATGTCTGGCGCGGTGATGAAATTTCAAAAACTCGAATCGTACGTCAACATTATTGGGATTGGAACGGATGACGTTGCCAACCTTGGTGATGAAGCCGAACTTGGTTCGACGGAATTGGGACGCGGGAAAGTTGTGATCGGTGTGACCGTGCCGCAGGGATTTTACGACCCGCACTTGCGACCGGGGCAAGAACCTCCGCCGCCGCCTGATCTGTTCGATGAACAAGTGCAAATGGTGGTCATCAAATACGACTCGAACGGCAACGAAGTCCGCAAGAACATCGCCCTGCGCGTGACGGGCGTGCTGGCGGAAACGCGCGGCGAATCCGATTGGACGGTGTACATGCCGCTCGATCAGGTAAAGGCGTTGAACGAGTGGTCGCAGAACCGGCATATTAATTACAACAAGGAAGGCTATAGCCAGGTCATCGTAAAAGTGAGCGATGTGGACCGTGTCATCGAGATCGCCGATCAGATCACTGCCATGGGATATCAGGCGTTCACGCCGCAATCGTTCCTCGAGGGGATCAATAACTTTTTCATCGTGCTTCAATTGATCTTCGGCGGCGTTGGCGCGATCGCGTTGCTGGTGGCGGCGATCGGCATCGCCAACACCATGGCGATGTCCATCCTCGAGCGCACCCGCGAGATCGGCTTGATGAAGGCGGTGGGCGCGACCAACCGCGATGTGCTCGCCATCTTTTTGGGCGAAGCGGCGGGCATTGGGTTTCTCGGTGGGTTGGGGGGCATCGTCATCGGCTGGCTTGCCTCGCAGGGCATCAACATCGTTGCGCTTGCCTATCTGGCAAGCCAGGCAGGCGAACAGGGAGGCGCGCCTCCGAGTGTCGCCGTGGCAACGCCGCTCTGGTTGCCGATCTTTGCGCTCGTTTTTTCCACGCTGGTGGGGATGTTCTCCGGCTTATACCCGGCTTTGCGCGCCGCGACGATGATTCCCGTCCTCGCGCTCAAGTACGAATAATTCGGCGCGACGTTTCCCTCCTCCCTTATATCTGGTTCACCCCTCTGGAGAATCCCCACATCTGACGCTTGACAGTCTGGAACATACGTTCTAGAATCGTCGCATCCAATTCAACCTCAAAGGAGAGAACCCATGTCCAAACGAAGCATCGTCCACGTTGAGATCCCCGCCGCCGATCAAGCCGCCGCGGCAAAGTTTTATCAGAACCTGTTCGGCTGGAAGATCAACCCGATGCCTGAGATGAACTACACCATGTGGGAGGCTGGGGAAGGTCCCGGCGGTGGATTCCCATCCACCGCCAATATGCCCGCGGGACAGGTCACGGTATACATCGCCAGCGATGACATCGAAGCTGACTTGAAGAATGTCGAAAAATTGGGCGGTTCGATCGTCCAGCCAAAAACCGAAATCCCCGGCATGGGCTGGTTCGGCATCTTCAAAGACCCCACAGGGAATGTCCTTGCTGTATACACCGACGCGCCGCGCGACCATTGATCGAGCGCCTTCAATGGACTGGTCACAGATTTTGCGACCAGTTTTTGTTTAACTCAGTTTACACAGTTTATGCTCCCGTAGGGTCTGCGACCATGCGGTGTATCTTGCAATACACGGCGGTCGCAGACTGCCTTCGAGCAAGGTTGCGTAAGGCGAGTTGTTTAATTCCCGCAGTTGCCAATGCGGTTATTCTTCGATAAGATTCCCTCCATGACTGAAATACAATACTCCAATGCCTCCGAAGCGTCCGAGTTGTGCAAAGCCTGCGGACTCTGTTGCACGGGGCATTTATTCTCATGGGTGCGACTCAAAGCCGCCGAATTGACTCCCTCTGAAAGACTCGGCTTGCCTGTGATCCGCAACGACCCGCGTCAGCGCGGCTTCACCCAGCCCTGCCCAGCCTGGAACGGCACATGCCGAATTTACAATGATCCTCATTACCCGCGCGGCTGCGATTCGTACAAATGCAAGCTGCTCCGCGAATTGCTCGATGAAAGCATCTCGTTGACGGATGCCCAACAGATTGTGAGCGATACAAAGGATTTGATCCGCCACGTGGAGAAACAGTTGCCGAAATCATCACACGCCAGTTTTCGCGAACGGTTCATTGCGCACGTAAAAGCCACGCGGAAGTTGTCGGGTCAAGGACGGTACGCGGGTGATATGCAAAGAGCGGAACAAATGCGGAAACTGATCGAGAATTCGTTTGGGGTACGAGATTTTTTCGAAAAACCTACCGAAGAAACAAGCGCAGAGATGTGAGACCGGTTGTTGATCAAATTATCCGCGGATTCAACGGATGATTTTTATTAAGTTGCAACAAGTCCGTTAAATTCCCATACAAATCTTCGAACACGGCGACCAACCCATAGGTTTCTTCTTTTGGTGGGCGGATGAAATTTACGCCTTTGGCAACCATCTCATTATCCGTACTTCACGAAAGCGCGTAATTGGCGGTCTCTAACCGCCGCGTTTGCGTTAGAGAACGAAAATTACGCGGGGTATTCGCGATCTACGGATTATCTCAAAGCCAACTCCACCGCTTCATCCATCGTCATGGAGCGTCCCTTTTCCCACGCGGCGGTGAAATCATTTTCGGTCATGTTCGCCTTCAAATCAGCGACCTCACGGTCGTATTCCACGCGCTCCATGTCGGTCATTTGAATATTGATCTTTTCGCGCAATGCCTCCGCCGCGCCGAGGAGTGTGGCGGCGCGGTCGGGTTGTTCGCTGGCTTTGGCGATGAAGGCGAGACATTCGAATTGGTTCGCCACCGCCGCGCGGTGACCGAGCCGCTTCCAGACAAGGATGGTCTCCCGATACAGGGTCTTGGCTTTCTCGTATTGCCCCTCCATTCGTTCCATGTGCGCCATTTCGCTTTGCACCATATTGGCGCGGTGGAAGTCGCCCATATCCTGAAAGATTTGCAGCAACGGCGCGAACTGTTCACGCGCCTCCTCAAAGCGACCTCGGTAGCGCGCGCCCATTGCCATGCCAAACAGCAGGATGGTATGTCCAAAGATGTTCTTCTCGTTTTTCAGGGCTTGCAATGCCTGGTCCACAAGCGCCCTGGCTTTTTCTTCATCGCCGCCCATAAGCATCATCCGCGTGCCGATCAGACCGCTTGCCATGCCTAGCGCAAACGGATCACTGGAATTTTTTACGAGCGACTGAACCTCCTCCACAATTTCCTCCACTTGATCGAAGTGCCCGGACATCATCTTTGATTCCGCTTCGAAGGTCAGCACGAACGCTAAGAGCGGGACGTCATTCAGCTGGCGCGCCATCTTCGCGCATTCCTGAGCCGCCGCGCTTGCCGCGGGCACATCGCCCTGGCTGAACGCT
>CAYPCK010000228.1:0-4839 GCA_964409185.1 uncultured Anaerolinea sp.
CGCCCACGCCGTGGATTCCCAACGCGGTGATCAAGCGACTCAACGGCTGGCTTCGAGACGCTTCAATCGCAGTTAACAAATTCTCCGCGATTTTGCCGGGCGGTTCCTTTTCCGTCTTGCGATCCTTTTTCGTGACGGCGTCAAGGATATCTTCACGCCTCAGCGTGTAAATATCCGCCACATCTTTCACTTTGCCGGTCTCGATCAATTTTTCGACGATCTTGCTCCCAAGTCCATTGATATCCATTGCGCCGCGCGAGACGAAATGCTCGATGTTGCGCACCAACTGCGCGGGGCACGCGGCATTGACGCAGTACCACGCCACCTCCCCTTCGATATGCTCGACGGGCTGTCTGCACGATGGGCAGGTTGTGATCGGCTTGTATTTTTTCTCCTTGCCCGTGCGCGCATCCACGACGGGACCGATGACGTATGGAATCACCTCCCCTGCGCGTTTCACCAGCACGCGGTCGCCGATGCGGATATCTTTCTCCGCGATGTAGTCGAAGTTGTGCAGGGTGGCGCGCTCGACGATCACGCCGCCGATTTCGACAGACTCCAGCACGGCATTGGGAATCAGCACGCCCGTCCGCCCTACGCTGACGCGAATATCCAGCAATTTCGTTGTCACTTCGCGCGCGGGGAATTTGAAGGCAATCGCGCCGCGCGGATCTTTGCCCACGAAGCCGAGTTCCGCGGCGAGAGTCAAATCATCCACTTTGATGACCATGCCGTCCGTTTCGTAGGGCAGTTCGTCGCGTTTCTGCTCCCACGATTCTGTGTAGGCAATCGCTTTTTCAAGATTTTCAAATCGCTTCGCAATATCAGTGACTGGGAATCCGAGCGCCTTGAGGTACTCCAAAATCTCCCACTGCGAGGTCGGAACCTTTCCGCCTTCGGAATGGACAATTTGATACAACAAAATCGTGAGCGGGCGTGACGCAGTCTGCTCCGGGTCAAGCTGGCGCAATGAACCCGCGGCAGTATTCCGTGGAGTTTGATATGTTCTTTCACCCGCCTCTTGCAGTTTTCGATTCAATTCTTCGAATTCTTTGGCGGGAATATACGCCTCGCCGCGTAACACCAGGACCTTGGGCGGCTTCGGTCCTTTCGCATCAACAGGAATTTTCAGCGGGATGGATCGGATCGTCCTCAAATTTTGCGTGATATCCTCCCCCACTTCGCCGTCGCCGCGCGTAGCGCCCTGCACAAAGACGCCATCGCGGTAGTGAAGCACAACTGACAAGCCGTCAATTTTCGGCTCGACCACGAACTTCGCCTTTTCCACGCGGTCGTCAATTTTCGAGATGCGCTCCAGCCAGGCGCGCGCATCGTCCGCGCCGAATGCGTTGGCGAGCGAGAGGATCGGCGCGGGGTGGCGGACCTTCTCAAAGCGGTCGGCAGGCTTGGCTCCGGCGCGACGCGTCGGCGAATCCGCGGTGATCCAGTCTGGATGCTCGGCTTCGATCCGCTTGAGTTCGTTCAGCAGTTTATCGAATTCCGCGTCGCTGATGATGGGCGCATCCAGCACATGGTAACGATGGTTGTGAAAGTGGATTTTTTCTTTGAGTTCTTCGTAGCGAGATTTGACTGTCATGCCCTGATTATAATGTTGAAAGGGCAGTTGTACGAAATCGCCCGACGCAAAAAAAACAGAACAGGCGGAAAATGCTCAGCCTATCCTGTTTTTCAATCCCAAGATTCAGTTCTGTTTGCTGGTGAACTGATGAGCCGCCCACCCGAAGGCAAAACCGATGAGGATGAACGCGCCGAGAGGAACAAGCCACATGAGCCACATCCCGAAGGACATCATCATGCCAAAATTCATCATCGGCATTCCATAGCCGTAGCCGCGCATCATGGTAGAGCCCGTAGTTGGCGTGAAGGCTTGCCAGATCAACGGGAGCGTAATCACCGCGACGAGAAGCGTAATCCCAAGGATCCATTTCCAATTGAGTTTCATCGAAAACTCCTTTCGTTTGCGGTAATCCTATCGCAGGATGGTTTCGTTGTAAGGTAAGGAATATCATCATTTTTGCCGAAAAATGTAATCGTCTCGTCCCTTCTTTCAAATCGGATATACTTTCTCCCATGCCCACTCGCATCGGTCTCTTCGGCGGGACGTTTGACCCGCCTCATCTGGGACATCTGATTCTCGCCTCCGAAGCGCAATCGCAATTGGAATTGAACCGCTTGTTGTGGGTGCTTACCCCTGAACCGCCTCACAAACAAAACCAGCCGATCACCTCAACAGAACATCGCCTCGCCATGGTCCAACTTGCGATCGCAGATAACCCCGCGTTCGAACTTTCGCGCGTCGAGTTGGATCGCCCCGGTCCGCATTACACGCTGGATACGATTAAACTCATTGCGGAGCAAAATCCAAGCGCGGAGATCGTTCCGATCATCGGCGGGGATTCGCTGCGCGACCTCCCCGCGTGGCACAAACCAAAAGAATTGTTGTACGCCTGTCACTGGGTGGGAGTGATGCGCCGCCCAACCGATGAACCAAACCTGGACGAATTGGAGCGCGAATTGCCGGGTATCCGCGCCAAAGTCCATTATGTGAACGCGCCGCTGCTTGAGATCGCCTCGCGCGAAATACGGACCCGCATCGCCGAAGGGCGGTCAGTGCGCTATTATCTTCCGACTTCCGTATACGATTACATCAATCTACATCATCTTTATCATCCATCGTAAATCGCCAATCGTAAATCGTCATGTCCCTGCTCCTCAACTCCCTCTTCTCAACCGTCGCGTTGAGCCATCTCATGGTGGATGTGTTCAACAGCGCGCGACCCGTCCTGCTTACCTATCTCGGCTTGAGCGAAACGCAAATTGCATTCATCACCACGATATACATTTGGACAGCCTCTCTGACACAACCCTTCTTCGGCTGGATGTCCGACCGCGTCGGTCCGCGCTGGCTGGCGGCGGGCGGCGTGTTGTGGATGACGATCTTCTTCACAGGCGCGGTCTACGTGACGGGACTCGGCGGACTCGTCTGCTTGATCATCGCCGCGCTCGGCTCTTCCTCCTTTCATCCTGTAGGCACAGCGCAAGCGACTCTTCAGGGACGCAGTCACCTCGCGGGGCGCGAAACCACCGCCGCCGGACTCTTCTTCACGGCGGGTCAACTCGGGCATTTTCTCGGACCAATTCTCGCAGGCTTGATCCTCGCGCGGCTCGGTTTACACTGGCTCGTGATACTTTCTGTTGTTTCCATTCCCATTGGCGTTTCGCTCGCGTATCAACTGCGGCACAATCATCCGCACCCCAAGCCGAAAGATGACGACGGCAAGATTCGTTTGCAGGCGAGACTCGGATTCATCCTCCTGCTCGCGGCGGTTGCGACATTGCAATCGTGGGCGCAATCGAACATGATTGCCTTTGTGCCGAAATACATCAAGGACTTGGGGCAAAGCGCGCAGACCTATGGGGGCATCGCGGGCTTGTTCATGGGCGGCTCGGCATTGGGCAACGTCATCGGCGGGCATCTGGGAGATAAATTCACCAAACGAAAGGTCGCGGCAACCGCGCTGTTCCTCGCCGCGTTTCCCATGTTCATCGTCAGCCAGATCGGATGGTCGCCGTGGCTGTACGTGTTGATTCCGCTTTCGGGCGCATGCACTGGCGCGGTGCACAGCATCATGGTGGTGCTTGCCCAACGCGTCATTTCAGGCGGCATGGCGCTGGCTTCGGGATTGATCCTCGGTTTCATTTTCTCCGCGGGCGCGCTGGGGTTGTTACTCACGGGTCCGCTCGCGGAACATTACGGCTTCCCCGCGGTGCTGATGATGACGACAGGCTTGGTTCTATTGGCAAGTCCGCTGGCATGGGGGTTGAGGGAATAATTTTTGGGGGCGGTTTGGTTGTATAATCGGATTGCGAGGTGAAATATGACCGACCAAAAGCTGCTCGAACGTATCATCATGAACCCCAATATTATGACAGGCAAACCTGTTATTCATGGAACGCGCCTGACGGTGGAATTCATCTTGAATTTACTGGCTCACGGGCAGAGCGCGCAGGAAATTATCAGCGAATACAACGGTTTAATGCTTGAAGATATCCAAGCCTGCATTCTGTTTGCCAGCAAAACACTGGAGAACACGGTCTTCATGCCTTTGACGGCGGAGAATGCGTAAATGCGTTTTCTTGTAGACGAGTCCACTGGACCAAGGGTAGCAGAATGGCTCAGCGGACAGGGGCATGATGTCTTTTCAGTATACGAATCCGCGCGGGGATGGAACGATGATTTGATTGTTCAAAAAGCCTATTCGGAAAATTGGATCCTGATTACCAACGACAAAGATTTTGGGGAAAAAGTATACCGTGAGCATAAACCGCATCACGGTATTGTTTTATTACGCCTGGACGATGAACGGGCGACTGTCAAGATCGAAGTGCTAGACCGCCTGCTGACAAGTTACTCAGACCGTTTGGCGGAACAATTTGTAGTGGTGAGTGAAAAGAGCGTTCGATTCGCCAAAGCATAACTTAGCAAGTGTCCCGCCCGCTGGCGTGGGGGGTGAGGGAGAAGAGAACGGAAGAGGTTCAGGTATAATTCGCATTGAAGACAGATTTTCTAGCAGGAGATATCTTATGCCACTCTATGACGTTGCTGTTTCCCGCATTTTCGTCGTACGAATCGAAGCGAATTCAAAACAGGAAGCCGCTGGCTTGGCTCCTTTCTATTTGGGATTCAAAGATTCTTCTGAGGCCAATGATAGGGAATTGTACAATTTCGAATTCAAAGATATAGATATGATCGAAAATGATACGATTGATGTCTACAAGGCTGGGGAAGTATTTGATTGAGAAATATCAACCATGACA
>CAYPCK010000229.1:0-4832 GCA_964409185.1 uncultured Anaerolinea sp.
GATTCGTTTCTAGTAGGGGGCGGATCGCGATCCGCCCCCTACAGTTTATTTTTAAAAGCACAACGAAACCGCGCGCGGGTCGCGCCCAAAGGCAAGTCTTTTTGACCAGGTGGTTTGGATGGCGCACAATGTTTTCGAGTTCAAGCAAGCGCGCGAAGTTGTCAGCCACCCAGCCGCGTTCAATACGTGTTCGATCTGAACCGCGCCAGCATCCATATCCCAGCCTGCCGCGGCGAGCGCGTCCGCGTTGAGGTGAAGAGCCATCGTCGCGCAGGGACGCGCCACGCGTACAAGTCCGTTCAACAAGCAGGCGTCGTTATTCAACAAACTCTCGATCAAACTTCCCCACGGAAAGTTAATGCTGATATGTGACGCCAATTCGTTCAACTCTTGCGGCAGAGATTGCGCGCTGGCAATCACGAACAACGCGTTCTCCAACTTTCTCTGTGAGTTGGCGCGCAGGTTTTCGCGACATGAGTCAATGCCGATGAAAATCGTTTTCTTATTTTGTTCTGCGCTCTTGCAGACGAATCGCCCGTCGCCTGTGCCGAGATCAAGCGAGATGTTTTCATAGCCTGCAAGAATTTCCTGCAATTCAGTTGCGTTCAATTCACGGGACTGCCTGCCCCGAATTGTTTCCATGCGAAACCTCCATTCTGTCGTGTGAGATGAGTGAGACAGAATGGAGCGCGGTGGTCCACGCGCGCGATAGGCAAGCAAAAATAGACGCCATCGTCAGGTGCCGTCTAAATCGTCCGGTGTAGGTTTTTTACGGTTGTGGGGAAATGCAAAACAAGTCCGGCGGGCTTTGCACAGACCGCATCTCAGGTAAGAGATGACTTAACAGGGCGGTCGGGTGAAGTTCCTGTTCATGCCGACATTGTAACGCCAACACTTGCGCGTGGAGATTAGAAATTCCTATGAAACCACGGTAACGAGAACGCGCCTCGCTCCAGCAGAAAGCAAGGCGGATGAAACCTCGCCGGCTTTTTCCGCCTCGACGAGCGCGATCATGTTCCCGCCGCGTCCTCCGCCGCTTAGTTTTGCTCCGGACGCCCCGGCATTTTTCGCCGCCTCGACCAGCGAATCCAATTCAGGCGAGGAGACCGTCATCTCCTGCAACCGCGCGTGGTTTTGATTCATCAAGTTGCCAAGCAGTCTCCAGTCCCCAGTCTCTATTCTCGTTCTTGCTTCTTTAGCAATCTCACCAACTTTATCGAACACGCCTTCCCACCTCGGCTTATCCGCTTCCCAAAGTTTTCGCACATCCGCCACAGATTCCTTTGTCGGCGCGGAGATGCCGGTATCGCCGATGACGATGGTGAACGGCGCGCCGACTTTGAATATCTCAATCGGTTGACTTTTGATGAAATACACCGGCTTGGCATACGTGACCACTGTGTTATCAATCCCTGAGGGCGTGCCGTGATGGAGTTTTTCGATGTCGTAGGCGAACGCGTTGACCTCTTCGTCTGTCATCGGATGATTCAAATGAGCCGCCAACGCGCGGACGAGGGCAACGGTCACTGCCGCGCCGGAGCCGAGTCCCGAAGCGACGGGGATGGAGGAATGGATTTTTATTTGGAGGTTCGGAAATTTGCCCTCACCCCTAGCCCCTCTCCCAAAGGGAGATGGGGATTGACTCGAGAGGAAGAGAAAATTGTGGACGACCGAAGCGATCGGATGGTCGGAGGGAAGCGTGGTGAGTTCGGCACGGAGGTTAATGTCCGGGGCGTGGATCAAAATCCCCGTCGAATCTGAATCGAGAATCTCCACATCCGCATGGACTTGTGTAACGGGAACCGCCAGCGCGGGACGTCCATACACGACGGCGTGTTCGCCGAACAAAATGATCTTGCCGGGCGCGGAGGCTTTCACGATAAGTAAAATATCACAAGCACGGTCAGCATCCACAACGCGACCGTGACCTGCAATGGGCGGTCTTTGAGCGCAACCTCATCCGGCGCGCCTGCCGCGTGCCCGGTTTGGATCAATTGCAAGTAACGAAAGATGCCGTAGACCACGAAGGGAATCGTCAGCATCATGCTGTGATTCTCTGGCAGGTTCTCCGCAAAGAAGGTGTACAGTGAATACGTGACGATGGTCATGCCGGAAACGATGGTGATGAACTGGTCGAGGAGCGGCAGGGTGTACCCATCCAGCACTTTGCGGTGCGACCCGGCGCCTTTTTCGAGCAGGCTCATTTCGGCGCGGCGTTTGCCGAAACCGATGTACAGCGAGAACAACGTGGTGATGACGTACAGCCACGGCGAGAATCGCTCGACCGTGATCAACGTGACGCCCGCGCCCACGCGCAGGACGAATCCCGACGAGACGAACAACACATCGAGGATCGGCACATGCTTGAGCCAGCGCGAATAAATGATGTTAATGAGGAGATACGCGGCAAGATACATGGAGAACAACGGCGCGAGCAAATAGCCGAGCGGCAATGCAATGAGGACGAGCGCAACTGCCGCGACCCATGCCGCGCCGATGGACAGTTTGCCCGACGCGATCGGGCGATGTTTTTTTTCGGGGTGTTTTCGGTCCGCCTCCACATCGGCGATGTCGTTGATGAGGTAGACCGCGCTGGAGACGAGACAAAATAAAAAGAAGCCCGCGAGCGTGCGCAGGAACGGCTCGCGCAGGAACAACTGCTTGTCGAAGATGAGCGCGAAGAACACGAAGCCGTTCTTCGTCCATTGGCGCAGGCGCATGGTCTTGAGCAGAGATTTGAACATGGCGCAATGATAATCGAATTTCGATATTCGATACTCGATAGTCGAAATTCGAATTATCGAATAGACCTCTTGCAAAAGTCCAAAACCCTAACCACGAAGACACTGAGTCACGGAGTTTTTAATTATTTTCTCTCAGTGTTTCCGTGTCTCAGTGGTTCAAAGAGGTATTGTCCGTAAATACCTTGCAACGTCTGCAAGAGGTTCAATATCGAATTACAATTCGACCATGCCAAAAGTTCGATTGGATGTATTGCTCGTCGAACGCGGACTCGCCGACTCGCGCGCCAAGGCGCAAGCCCTCATCATGGCGGGACAAGTCCGCGTGGCGGATCAGGTCGCGCTCAAGCCTGCCACGCCCGTGGAAGACAACTCAACCGTGACCGTTGACTCCGCTCCGCGCTTCGTCTCGCGCGGCGGCGAAAAACTGGACGCGGCGCTCGAAGCGTTCAAACTCGATGTGACCGGCTTGGTCTGCGCCGATGTAGGCGCCTCCACCGGCGGATTCACCGACTGCCTGCTCCAACATGGCGCGGCGAAAGTCTACGCCATTGACGTGGGCAAGGGCATCCTGCATTGGAAGCTCCGCAACGATCCGCGCGTGGTCGTGATGGAAGAGACCAACGCGCGGTTTGTCGAGTCCTTGCCTGAAAAAGTTGATCTAGTAACGATTGATGCTTCATTTATTTCATTGAAAATACTGTTGCCAGTTATCAAGCGGTGGTTTGCCCACTTTCCACTTTCCACCACTCCAGTTCAAAGTAGAAAGTGGAAAGTAGAGGGTATTGTCGCCCTCATCAAACCCCAATTCGAAGCCGGTAAAAAAGATGTCTCCCGCGGCGACGGCGTCATCCGCGACCCGCAGATTCACCGGCAGGTGCTCCTCGATGTGCTGACCTTCGCCCAACACGAAGGCTTCGGCATCCACGGGCTGGTGAAGAGTCCGCTGTTGGGACCGAAGGGGAATGTTGAGTTTTTGGCGTGGATGGATCTAACCACTGACGACGTTGAAATCAAACAATTCGTTGAAAATGTAATCACGTAGGGACACAGCGAGATGGTCTCTCGTCAAAATTATCAAAGGATTCGCTGTGCCCTTACGCACTTTAAAATCTTTCGTGCCCTTCGTGTCCTTCGTGGTTAAAAATCAGTTATACTCCCCCCGCAAATGACCGACCACATCCGTAATTTCTGCATCATCGCCCATGTTGACCATGGCAAATCCACGCTTGCCGACCGCCTGTTGCAACTCACAGGCACGATCTCGGAACGCGACATGTCCGAGCAGATGCTCGACACGATGGACCTCGAACGCGAAAAAGGCGTCACGATCAAAGCCTCCGCCGTGCGCATGTATTACACCGCGAAGGATAATTTCAAGTACGAGATCAATCTGATCGATACGCCCGGTCACGTGGACTTCGGCTACGAGGTCAGCCGCGCGCTCAAGGCGTGCGAAGGCGCGGTGCTCGTTGTGGATGCCACGCAGGGCATCGAAGCGCAGACGCTGGCGAATCTGTATCAGGCGCTCGACGCCGATCTCACCCTCATCCCCGTCATCAATAAAATTGACCTGCCCTCGGCGCGTCCCGACGAAGTGGCGGAAGATGTGGGCAGCCTGCTTGGGGTCCCGCCTGAATCGGTCCTGCGCGTCTCGGCAAAAGAGGGCGTCAACGTGGATCAAATCCTCGAAGCGATCGTCACGCGCGTCCCGCCGCCGAAAGATGCGGACGACGTCCCGTTGCGCGCGCTCGTCTTCGATTCGCATTACGATTCGTACAAAGGCGTCATCGCGTATGTGCGCGTGGTCGAAGGCTCGCTCAAATCCACCGATACGCTGCGGATGTTCTCGACGCGCGAAGACATGCGCCCGGTAGAAATTGGAATCTTTGCGCCGAGCATGACGCCCGTGGACTCGTTGGGTTCGGGCGAAGTGGGCTACATCGCGACGGGATTCAAAACCGTGCATGAATGCCGCGTGGGAGATACGATCACGCGCGCCTCTCAGCCTGCTTCAGACCCTTTGCCCGGATACCAAACCCCGAAGCCGATGGTCTTTGCCGGTATCTATCCCGTCGAAGCGGACGATTA
>CAYPCK010000230.1:0-4825 GCA_964409185.1 uncultured Anaerolinea sp.
GCGTTCGGTCAGGGAGTCACTGCCACGCCTCTGCAATTGCTCATGGCTACCTCCGCGATCGCCAACGATGGGAAAATGGTCACGCCGCACACGTTGTATTCGATGTTGCGCGACGGACATCAATACAACGTGCCTTCGCAGTACGGCGGTTCGCCGATCTCCGCGCAGACCGCTCGTACGTTAAGTGAAATGCTTGCCATCTCGCTCGAAGCGGAATCGTCCGACGCGTTGCTTCCGGGCTATCGCGTGGCTGGCAAAACCGGCACCGCGCAGATCCCCACCGATTTTGGCTACGACCCGAACATCACCAACGCATCGTTCATCGGTTGGGGTCCAGTCGACGACCCGCAATTCATGATCTACGTGTGGCTCAACGCGCCGCTCTCTTCGATCTGGGGATCGCAGACCGCCGCGCCGACGTTTTCCAAAGTTGCCGAACAGACTGTCATCCTGCTCAACATCCCCCCGGATAACGTCCGTTTGCAGATTGCCTCGAGATGAGATGCTGACCATTGCCGACGCCATCGAAGCCCTGACGGGGTACCGTCCCACCGCCGCCACGGTCATCACCGAGGCGGTAATCGATTCGCGCCAGGTGATTCCTGGCTCGCTATTCGTAGCCATCCCCGGCGAAAAAGCGGACGGGCATGACTTCATCGGCGAAGCCTTCAAGCGGGGTGCATCTTTTGCTTTAATTCAACGCGACATGGACGCTTCATTCCGAACCTTCGACCTGCGTTCCGCCACCTCTCAATCGGTCGCCGGGCAGGATTACAGCATTCCGCTTTGCCTGCGCGTGGAAAGCACGATTACCGCGTTGCAACAGATCGCGCGGTTTTGGCGGCGCAAGTTGAACCTGCGCGTGGTCGGCGTGACGGGCAGCGTGGGCAAATCCACCACCAAAGAGATGATCGCCGAAGTGCTCGCCACGCGCTTCCGCACCCTCAAAAGCCCGGGCAATCTCAACAATGAGATCGGTCTGCCGATGACCATGCTCCGGCTCAGCGACGGTCACCAGCGCGCCGTGATGGAAATGGGATTCTACGTGCCCGGCGAGGTCGCCTTCCTGTGCGAGATTGCCCAGCCGCATGTGGGCGTGGTGACCAACGTGGGCACTGTCCATGCAGAACGCGCAGGATCGCAGGAAGCCATCGCGCGCGGCAAGGCGGAATTGGTCCAGGCGTTGCCGCCGGCTCCCGAAGGCGTGGCAATTCTAAATTTCGATGATGCGTGGGTGCGCAAGATGGAAGAGAAAACGAAGGCGCGCGTCTTCTTCTACGGCTTGTCTCCCGAAGCGCACCTATGGGCGGATCAAGTGGAAGGCTTGGGCTTGGATGGCATCCGCTTTCGCATTCATTATCAAGGCGAGAAACTGCACGTGAAGATTCCGTTGATCGGACGGCACTCGGTACACACCGCGTTGCGCGCCGCGGCGGTTGGGCTGGTGGAGGGCATGAACTGGCAGGAGATTCTCGAAGGCTTGAGCCAAGGTCATACGCAGTTGCGGCTGGCGGCGGTTCGCAGCGAGTCCGGCGCGTTGTTGTTGGACGATACCTACAACGCTTCGCCGGAATCGATGCTTGCCGCGTTGAATTTATTGGATGAGTTGGACGGCAGAAAGATCGCCGTCCTCGGGGATATGCTCGAACTCGGTCCGTACGAACGAGGCGGGCACGAGATGGTCGGCTTGCGCGCCGCGCAAGTGGCGGGGATGTTGCTCACGCTGGGCGAGCGTGCGCGCGTCATTGCCGAGGCGGCGCGTAAAGCTGGCATGAAAAAAACGTCCATCGTGGAGTTCGACTCGCTTGAACCGCTGGTGGACTGGCTGAAGGCGAATTGTTCGAAGAACGATGTGGTGTTGATCAAAGGATCGCACGGTTTGCGCATGGACCGCATCACCAATGCCCTGGAGGTGCGGTCATGAGGCACACCGCGTTGGTGCTCGGGCTGGCGATGTTCTCGTTCGTGATGACCGCGATCTGGGGCACTCCGTTGCTGCGCATGTTGCGGCACTTTAAGATCGGCAAGATCATCCGTGTGGAAGAGCCCGACCAGCACCGCATCAAAATGGGTACGCCCACCATGGGCGGCGTGTTGTTCATCCTGCCCGTGATATTGCTGACCGGTTTGCTCAACGCCGCGGCGTTGATCGGCTTGGACGTGACCGGGCGTTCGGTATTGATCCCGCTCATCGTGATGGTGGCATTTGGGGCGCTCGGCGCCATTGACGATTGGGAAGGGATTCGCGGTAAACGCCGCGGGGATGGCATGCGCATCCGCACGAAGTTTTTGGCGCAGGTCGCGCTGGCGTTGGGTACCGCATTTGTCTTGAAATATTTGCTCGATGTGCCGGATATGTTCCTGCCCGGCTACCGGCGCGAGATCGAACTTGGCTGGTGGTATGTCCCTGTCGCGGCATTCATCATTGTGAGCGAATCGAACGCGGTCAATTTCACCGATGGGTTGGACGGCTTGGCTGGCTTGATCTCTGCCACGGCGTTTGCCGCATTCGGAGGCATCGCCCTCATCGGCGGGCAGGTGTACCTCGCGCAATTTTGTTTCATCCTCGTCGGCGCGTTGTTCGGGTTTCTCTGGTTCAACGTGCATCCCGCCGAGTTGATCATGGGCGATACCGGCTCGATGGCGCTCGGTTCCACGCTTGCCGTGGTCGCGTTGATGACCGGTCAATGGCCCCTGTTGCTTGTGATTGCGATCATCCCGTTGAGCGAGGCGTTGAGCGTTTCGATCCAAATTGCATATTTCCGCCTCACCAAAGGCAAACGTTTTTTCAAAATGGCGCCGATCCATTTGCATTTCGAATTGCTCGGCTGGAGCGAAACGCAGATCGTGCAGCGTTTCTGGCTGATCGGCTTGCTCGCGGCGATGATCGGTGTTGGATTGGCTCTTGTATAAGATGAAAACGAACTGGAAAAATAAACGCGTGTTGATACTCGGCGCCGCCCGACAGGGGCTTGCCCTGGCGCGCTGGCTCTCGTTGCATGGCGCGCGCCTCACGGTGAGCGACATGCGCGGCGCGGAAGAGTTGACCCTCGCGCGCCAATCACTTGCCGAATATCGTATCGACTGGGCGTTGGGAGGACATCCGCTCGAGTTGTTGGATTCGACGGACATGCTCTGCCTCTCCGGTGGGATTCCGCTCACGCTCCCGATTGTGGCTGGCGCAGTCCAGCGAGGGATTCCGCTCTCGAACGATTCGCAGATCTTCATGGAAGTCGTCCCGTGCAGAACGGTCGGCATCACCGGCTCGGCAGGCAAAACGACAACGACGACGCTGGTCGGCGAAATGGCGAAACGAACTGCAGATGGAAGAAGGCAGAAGGCGTATGTCGGCGGGAACATCGGCGACCCGCTGTTGAATTATGTGGACGAGATGAAACCCGAAGACATTGCCATCCTCGAACTTTCGTCGTTCCAGTTGGAGCAGATGACGATCTCGCCGAATATAGCCGCGATTCTGAACATCACGCCGAATCATTTGGATCGTCACGGAACCATGGACGCGTACACGGCGGCGAAGCGTCGCATATTGGAGTTTCAGTCGAAGGAGGATGTCGCTGTGTTGGGGCGCGACGACAATGGCGCGTGGGCATTGCGCGACAATGTGCGCGGCAGGTTGCTCACCTTCAGTTTGCATCCGCTGGAAGACGGCTTGGACGGCGCATACCTCGATGGCGGCTTACTGAATCTGCGCGACGGCAACGCCTACCTGCCGTTGATCCTGCGCGAGAAGATTCAACTGCGCGGCGATTACAACGTGGCGAATGTGCTTGCCGCGTTCACCATCGGTCATGCGGCGGGGTTTCCGTTGGATGCAATGCTGGAGGCGGTGGAGGAGTTCCGCGGCGTGCCGCATCGCCTGGAATTGGTGCGCGAACGGAACGGCGTGCGTTGGTACAACAACTCGATCGCCAGCGCGCCGGAACGCACGATCGCCGTCATCCATGCGTTTGAGGAGCCGATTGTGCTGTTGCTCGGCGGGCGCGACAAAAACCTTCCGTGGGAAGGTTTGATGCAACTCGCGGCATGGCGCGTGGATCATGTGGTGCTCTTTGGCGAGGCGGCGGAAAAGATCGAAGCGACGGCGGTCAATTTGAAATTGGGAGAGACGCGCTGTACGATGGTCCGCGTGGACGGTCTGCGCGATGCGGTTCTCAAGGCGGCGGAGTTGGCGGAGTCGGGCGATGTCGTGTTGTTTTCGCCCGGCGGCACAAGTTTCGATGAGTTCAAGGATTTCGAAGAACGCGGAGAAAGGTTTCGAGCATGGGTTCACGAACTTTCGTAAACGATCGCATCTCATTTTCATTCACCCGGAGCCTCGGGCGCGGGTTGGATGTGCCGCTGGTGTTAACCGTGGTGGCGCTTTCGGTGTTCGGCTTGATCATGCTGTATTCCGCGTCGTTCGATTTTTCTTTCAATGAATACGGTTCGCCGACGTACATGTTCATGCGCCAGGTGCGCTGGTTTGGGTTGGGAATCCTCGGCGCGTTCGTGCTGTCGCTGTTCGATTATCACAACTGGCGCAAGGTGGTTGTGTTTGCCATGCTGGTCACGATCGGGTTGCTGGTGGCGGTGCTGGTCATCAGTGAATCGCGGCTTGGCGCGATCCGCTCCCTGTCCGAAGGTTCGTATCAGCCGTCTGAACTGGCAAAACTGATGGCGGTGATCTATCTCTCGGTGTGGTTGTATGCCAAGCGCAACAGCCTGCACGATGTGACGTTCGGTTTGATTCCGCTGGGCGTGATCCTCGGAATCATCTGCGGGTTGATCTACCTGCAACCCGACTTGAGCGCGGCGGGCACAGTGC
>CAYPCK010000231.1:0-4822 GCA_964409185.1 uncultured Anaerolinea sp.
GGGAACAGTGCCCGTCACCTCGATATTCGGGTTTGATCCCAACGCCTTGACTTTCGCCGGCGGATCCTTCCCCACGATAACCACTCGCACACCAGGACGCTTCTCCCAAACTTTCGACATAATCTCCCGGACCAGAAAATCCACCATCGAAATATTTGCGTGGTAGCTCATCTTACCGCTAAACACAACGGTTTCCGGCTCTCGCCGGGCATCATCGCCGGGGCGGAAATATTCCATATCGACGCCGTTCGGCAGAACGGTCACCGGGGCGGGCGCGGGACCAGCCAGCCGCAGGAGCGCATCCTTCTCCGCCTGCGAAGTGATCGTCACATGGTGGAAGGCGGAGGCAAGGACTCCCTCCCAATGCCGAGTCCGCCCCAATTCAAGGACGGATGCGAATTTCCCGAACAGGCTGCGACTCTCCGAGGCTGTCAATTCAAAAAGGTGGCTTATGCAATCCACACTATCCCAAACGACCGGCAGGTTCGGGATCCTCGAACGGATCGTCGTCCCAAAAACAGAGCCGCGCAGGTGTTCGACATGGACAAGGTCATACCCCCCTTTTCCGCCTTGTTGGTCAAGGAAACGATTCATCAATACTGGATTCCAACTGTACACGGACTGTAATGGCTTTCTGCCGGGCAGTGCCACAAGGCAGTGCAGGAGGGAACGCCAGACAGGCTGGCTTTCTGTCACCACATCATGGCATTTGAGTTTCAGGGCTTTCGCATCCTCACGATCCTGGCTGCTCGTGACGACGGTGAACACGGTCACTTCCACGCCGAGCGCAGTCAGATGAGCGATCAACTGGTAGGGTCTCACGCGGATCAAATTCGGAACATACGGAACGAAATAGGCAATTTTCATGAAGGCACGCGGAACATCGAGCGAAGACCCAGACGATGGAGCAACAGCCTGAATTGGAATCGAAGGTGCGACTTGATTGTTCGCCACAATTTCGCCTTGGATACCCCGAACACCCGGCTATGCAAAGCCGCCGGAAATTCGACAACTCGAAACCCTTTTAGCATGGCTTTTACCATCAACTCTGTACCTGCAAGATAATCATCCGCTTCGAACTGCACTTGGTCCACCACCCTGCGACGATAGCCGCGGAAGAGAGCGGTGTAGGTATAGATATGCCAATCCAGCAGGATGCGATACAACAACGAGGAGCCCTTGCTCAAGAAAATGCGATAGCCGGGAACCCCCACCACTTCGCCCCCGGGGTGATAGGGGGATGCGGTCACCACATCCACATTCTCCTTAAGGCACGCGAGCAGGGCTGGGATGGTGGCAAATTGATACGTACCATCGCTGTCGGTTGTAAGGACGATATCCCCGGTGGACGCTTGCAACCCCGTGCGGATAGCAGCGCCCAGTCCGCGGTTTACTTCGTGTTTCTCGAACTTGATCGCCAACGCTCCGCCCGCGCGGGAGGCAAACGCTGCGCGCAGGGCGTCATAGGTGGAATCCCGGCTCCCATCGTCAACGAATACAATTTCGACAGAGGACACGCTGCTGCCGGCCGGCGCGCGGCTGCCGATCAATTTTTCAACCACCGGGAACAGTTCCGTGTTCAACTTTTCAATATTATCTTCTTCATTAAAGCAGGGGATCACAATGGATATTTTCATGTTAGCTTTTTTCATTTTTGAGGTTTGATCTTGTACAACGTATAATTTCCGATGGTAACGACAGGCTCACAACAACCACCCGCCAACAGGTCGGAATACATTTCCGTCCACTTCGAAAAGGGACCCTCGATCAAGTATTCCGGTTGATAAGCCAAAGCGTCATACGCGCCGGACGGCTCTTCGCCAAACTGTGTTTCGGCGGTTTTCCAATCCACCCAATTATTGGTTGGATGATGGTAAACCCGATCGGGTGCTAGCAAATCAATTTCCCATTCCCAAGATTCGATCACAGCCCTAACAGGGATAATTTGATCAACAGCCTGGGCAAATTTCTGGGGCGAATCGTCATATCGCGCGTCAATATTCCGCACCTGGTTGAACAGCCCTGAGACAGCCCATGCCAACAGGGCAATCAGCGCAAGCGACGCCCCCCTTCGGTAGAGTAACGTCTGCGGCGAATCAACCCCTGCTTCCCGGCGGTTCCCGCGAGCGAAGACAAAAAGGCGCCGGAAAACCTCGCCCGACAGGAGCAACCCGATGGAATACGCTTCGAACATGTAGCGAGGCCAGCCCACCGAAGCAAACGTGAACCACAGCATCCAGACCAAGACAAACACAGCCAGCAAAAGCCTGCCGAGCCCTGCCATGCTCCGTTCGCGGCTTTTGAACAGCGCTAAGCTTACGCCCGGAAGTACGAAAAATACAAATCCAGAGCGGACAAGGTATCCAATATTTCCCGGTATCCGTACCGCGCGAAAGGCAAGGATCGTGACCTTCGTGCTCGAATCGAGCGCGGCAAGATGCTGTTCGAAATTCTCCGCACCGACAAGGGTATATTGCGCGAGAAACCAGGTTCCCGCGCAGAAGAGCATGATGCAGAGCGTAACCGTCATATATTTCAAGCCGACCTGTTTATAGTAAACGTGATCCACAAGTATAATGAGACCGAACACGGGCACAAAGATCCAATACTGTCCTTTTGTGATCAGGGCAAGCCCAAAAAACAAGCCCGCGAGGAGGGCGCGGAGAAGCCGATTTCCATCCTCCGTATGAAAAAAAAAGCGCAATCCAATGAGAAAATAAAGCAAGGCAGGCACGTTCCCAAGCGCCTGGCGCCCGTAAAACAAAATGCCTTCCTTTGGAACCGCCAACAGCAACATGGACGAGATCAGGGCGGCGGGCAAGCCGGAAAACCTGCGGGCGGTTTGGAAAAACACCAAAACCACCAGGACAAAGCAAACCACCACTACGCCCCGCGCCTGCAACAAACCCGCGCCGAAAACTTTAAATACAAGAGCGGTCGGCATCACCAGCCCCGGACCATTCGCAATCAGCGGTTGATCGAGAACGCGGAATCCCTCCGACGAACGCATAGCATACTCGCCATGGTTGACCAGATTCAAGGCTCCCTGTACCGCCAACCCTTCATCGAACCAGACCACCGGGTAATACGGTAAATTATAGAAACCCAAAATTAACAATACCAGTACAGTTGTGACGAACAAAATTCGCCACGCATGATTTACATTCCAAACCATTCGAGTCATCCAGTAACGTTGTTGCTATGGGGAATATTGATAAAGGTACCTTGGATACTCAAGGTTAAATCGCTTGGGCAGGGTGGATAAGGCGGAGAATCGGTCGCCGAGATCTTGCACGAGATGGTAATCAGCCAAAAGGAAGGAAAGAAGCGGGTCGTTTTCCAGCGGAAAATTGGTCAGCACGTAGGCGGTTCCATCCGGGCGGATAACCGGGTCGAGCAATTCCTGAACGATAGCCGCGTCCTCCGCATTCGCGCCGGGACCTCGAATTAAATCCTCCATCGGCACCCAATGCACGGACGGTGAAAATGCATATCCATTTTCAAGTTGCCCGAGCCAGGGAGCGTAGACGGGACCGTCGAGGGTGTTTAAATACCCGACAAAATCTTGATACTGCGCCTCGGCGCGCGAGGAAGCAATCACCGACCCGGGGTTGTAGTAAAACATGGCAAACGAGATACCCAGCGCCGCGAAATGAAACGACCACCTGCCTGCGAATGGGAAGTCCGCCAGGAACGCATTCATGCCCAGCACGCCCGTGAGAATGAACCACGCGCCCATGGGAATAAAGACATTATTGTTCGAGCCCGGATCGAGGGCGCCCATGAAGCCGCTCAAGAGCGCGAAGGGCATCATGAAGTACCAAACACTCACAGCGCTTTTCTGCCTGAACAGGTACAACAAAAAGGCGAAAATGCCAATGCCAGCCAACGCAAAATAATTTTTGACGATAAATCCAACGTAACGGACAATAGCGGCAAGGTTGAGATCGCTCCAGCCGCTCGGAATGGTCAGCGTGTAATAGTGGAAATTGGGACCGAAAAACAAGGTGGGCGCAAGGAAATACAAGACGGGACCCAACGCAGCGGCAGTCACCCAATAAGGTAGCGAGTTTTTTGTGCCTTCTCGCCAGGTGAGATAGAGCACCCCGCCGACGGCGAACAAAGCGCCATGTTGTTTGAACCAAAACGAGGCGATCAAAGCCAACACCCCGAGCCAGTTGACCGAACGTGACTTGTTCAACGAGATCAGGTAACTCCCCAGCAAGGCGCAGAACAACAGCCACGAATCGGAATGGGCGTTATCGAGGTAGGTATCCATCACCCGATAAGCGGCGGCGAACAAGCCCGCCGCGATAATCCCCCACCACATGGATTGGGTTTGTTTTTTAACGGCAAGGAAGATGACGATCTCCGCGCCCAGCATGCCCAAAATTGCAACGAGACGCAGCGTGAACAAATTAGCGCCGAACAGCCACGCGAACGGGATCGAAAAATAGTAATACAAAGGCGCGTACGCCAGCGGCACGAAATCAGGCGACGGGTCGACATACACAGGCTGGCCCGCCACCGCGCGTTGGAAATGTTGCGCCACCGTCAACTCCATCGCTTCGAGGTTCAACGGAAAGTTGACATGATTCACCCACAGGTACGCCATGAACAAAAGCCATCCGCCTGCGAGGAGCGCCACAAGAGTCTGGAACCATCGAGACCACTTCGAGTCGCCGCGGAACCCGAGCAACACCCCAACACCGAAAAAAGCCAGGATCAGGATTT
Source organism: uncultured Anaerolinea sp. (assembly GCA_964409185.1). Lineage (GTDB taxonomy): Bacteria > Chloroflexota > Anaerolineae > Anaerolineales > Villigracilaceae > Defluviilinea. The sequence continues at coordinate 4,735 of CAYPCK010000231.1, forward strand.
TGACCAGCATGGTTTATTCTTCGATCCGTTGATACAAGTCGTACTCGCCAAATGACTGAACCCACTGATAGTTCTCGATCACATATTC
>CAYPCK010000232.1:0-4808 GCA_964409185.1 uncultured Anaerolinea sp.
ATAAAATACGTGCGTGTATAATCAAAACTTCGGCTTAAGAAAGTTGTAAGGAGTTATTTCAATGAAAGTATCACCGTCCATACGGAAACGTTGCGCCAAATGCAGGGTCGTTCGGCGCAAAGGCAGAATTTTCATCATCTGTGAAAATCCAAAACATAAACAACGACAGGGATAGTTAACCATGGCGAGAATTGAAGGCGTTGATCTACCCCGCAATAAGCGGGTGGAAGTGGGTCTGACCTATTTATTTGGGATCGGCCCGACGCGTGCCCACAAAATTTTGTCGCAGACGAAGGTGAACCCGGACACCCGGGTGAAGGACCTCTCGGAAGCGGATGTGCAGGCGATACGCGAGTTTATCAGTAAAAATTACAAGGTCGAAGGCGACCTGCGGCGCGAAGTCCAGATGAGCATCAAACGGCTCATCGAGATCGGTTCGTATCGCGGATTGCGCCATCGCCGCAACCTGCCCGTCCGCGGACAGCGCTCGAAGACGAATGCGCGCACCCGCAAGGGCACCAAGAAAACCGTCGCCGGTCGCGGTCGCCGCCGCGGCGCGAAGAAATAACGAGGCAGGAGAATTATGGCTCAAAGCGTACGATCCACGCGCCGCGCCGCCGGCGCCAAGAAAGCCAAGCGCGCCCTCTCCGCGGGGCAGGTGCATATCTTTGCATCGTTCAACAATACCATTGTCACCGTCACCGACATGGAAGGCAACACCATCGCGTGGGGGAGCGCCGGTTCGGCGGGGTTCAAAGGCTCACGGAAAAGCACGCCGTTTGCCGCCCGCCTTGCCGCCGAGCAGGCGATCAAAGCCGCCCAGCAATTGGGCGTGCAGGAAGTTGAACTCTATGTGAAGGGACCCGGACCCGGGCGCGAGAATGCCATCCGAGCGGTGCAGGCGATGGGACTCAAAGTCCGCATGATCTCGGATATTACTCCGATCCCGCATAACGGTTGCCGTCCGCCGAAAAAGCGACGCGTGTAATCAGGTAAAGAGGTTAGTCATCCATGTCAAAAAATCTTTCTCCGGTATGTAAACTTTGCCGGCGCGAAGGCGAAAAGTTATATCTCAAAGGGGAGCGTTGCTTCACCCCGAAGTGCGCGTTCGAACGCCGCAGTTTTGCGCCCGGCCAGCACGGCAAGACTGGCGGACGCGGCGGCGCCAGCCGCACCGGGCGCGAGTCCGATTATCTTCGCCAGTTGCGCGCCAAGCAACGCGCCCGCCGCGTGTACGGCATTCTGGAACGTCAATTCCGCCGCTACTACGAAATCGCCCTCCAGCGTCGCGGTCTGACGGGTTTGAACCTGTTGCAGATCCTTGAATCCCGGCTCGACAATGTGGTGTTCCGCCTCGGATTCGCATCCAGCCGCTCGCAAGCGCGCCTGTTGGTGACCCATGGTCACTTCACTGTGAACGAACGTCGCACCGATGTGCCTTCCATGCTCCTCAAGGAAGGGGATAGTGTCGCTGTTCGCGGAGGCTCGCGTAACCTCTCCTATTTCAAGGTCTTGGGCGACCTAGCGGATGCGCGCACGTCGCCCGCCTGGTTGAACCGCGACACCAAGTCGTTGACTGGTTCGATCCAACGACTACCCGACCGCCCCGAGATCGATGGGATTCTGAACGAACAATTGATTGTTGAATACTACTCACGGTAGTAGTTAATGTTGGCGCCGCCTGTTCATATCCATGGCGGCAAAAAACTGGAATTTACAGAGGTGAACCGTGACGGGTATTACGAATATGGTCATGCCGAAGATCGAGCGCGAGGCTGAGGCTCGGAACTACGGCAAGTTTGTCATCAGCCCATTGGAACGCGGCTACGGCGTAACGCTGGGGAACGCCCTCCGACGCGTGTTGCTTTCCTCCCTGGAGGGAGCCGCCGTCACTGCGATTCGAATCGCGGACGTCCTGCATGAATTCAGCGAAATCCCCGGCGTGCGTGAAGACGTGATCCAGGTGATGTTGCAGGTGAAACAACTGCGCATCAAACTGGACGGTGTCGATAGCACTCGCATGCACCTCGAGGTGCGCGGCGAGGGGACCGTTACCGCGGCGGACATCATCACGCCCGCCGAAGTGGATATCGTGAACCCGGAACTTTTCCTGTTCACGGTCGATAACCCCAAGACCAAACTCGATCTCGAGTTCACGGTCGAGCGCGGACGGGGCTACTCTCCCGCCAACGAACGAGGCGGGCATATGCCCATTGGCGAGTTGCCGATCGATGCCATCTACAGCCCGGTCAAACGCGTGAACTGGGAAGTGACCTCCGCCCGCGTGGGGCAGAGCACGAACTACGATAAATTGAACCTTGAAATTTGGACGGATGGGACCATCTCGCCGGAACGCGCCCTCAGCACAGCGGCGAAACTTATCATCGACCACCTGCGCTACATCGCCGGCGTGAGCGAAGAGACGCTCACCATCGCCATCGAAAAAGAAGTGGGCGGCAGCCGCATGAGTAGCGAGATGGCGGATACCCCGGTCGAATCGCTCGACCTTTCGGTGCGCGTCTTCAACTCGCTCAAACGCACCGGCATCACCACCGTGGGCGATGTGCTCGACCTGCTTGATAAAGGCGAGAACGCGGTCATGTCCATCCGGAACTTCGGTGAAAAGAGCCTCGACGAACTGCGCCAGAAAATGCAGGAAAAAGGCTACCTCAAAGACGAAAAGAATTCTGCGGAGTAATTTGCAATGCGACATCAAGTTTCCGGTTACCGGCTAGGTCGTACGACGGGCGCGCGCAACGCGCTCCGCCGCAACCTGATCAAACAATTTTTTACGCACGAGCGCATCCAGACCACCCAAGCCAAAGCCGCCGCCATCCGCGGCGACGCCGAACGGCTAATTACGCTCGCCCGCAACAGCGCCGATGCCAGCCCCGAACAAAAGGTGCACGCGCGGCGTCTTGCCATCTCCAAACTGGGCGATAACCAGGTGATCAAGCGCCTGTTCGACGAGATCGCGCCGCGCTATGCCACCCGCAACGGCGGCTACACCCGCGTGCTGAAGCTCGGTCCACGCATGGGTGATTCGGCGGAGATGGTGATCCTGGAATTGGTGGAAGAATAGCAGTGTTTTGTTGACGGTTAACGGTTGACAGTGAACAATCAACTGTCTATCACCAACCGATATGGCACGTTACCAATTGACTCTTGCCTACGACGGCACGGACTTCTTCGGAAGCCAGCGACAGGCAAAACGCAGGACTGTGCAAGGCGAACTGGAGTCCGCGTTGCGAACGCTGGGATGGGCGGGACGTTCCATCCTGCTCTCGGGGCGGACGGACACCGGCGTTCACGCCACGGGTCAGGTTGCCGCATGTGACCTCGACTGGGAGCACACCGACGAAGAGCTTGTCCGCGCGTTGAACTCGTCGCTGCCGAAAGACATGGCGGTGCGGAAGGTGAAGCTCGTGGATGCCAATTTTCATCCGCGCTTCGATGCCCTCTCGCGGACGTACCGTTACCGGTTATTTACTCAGCCGATGCGCGACCCAATCCGCGAACGGTTTGCCTGGCGGGTTTATCCCGAAGTCAGCGCGGACTTGTTGAACAAAGCCGCGAGCGTGTTCCTCGGTTTGCACGATTTTTCCGCCTTCGGTTCGCCGACCACGCCAAAAGGCACCACCGCGCGGACGGTAACGAAATCCGAATGGGCGCGGACGGCGGAAGATGAGTGGCAGTATGAAGCGCGAGCCGACGCGTTTTTGTACCGCATGGTGCGCCGGTTGGTCTTCGTCCAGGTTGCGGCGGCGCAAAGGAAAGTTGAAGTGAAAGAAATTGTTGAGGCGTTGAACCAAGCCAAAACGGCGAAGCGAAGCGCATTGCCGTCCGGGTTAGCCCCGGCGAACGGGCTTACACTCGTCGAAGTGGAATATCGAGAGTCAATACCATAGAAATCATCGAAGCGTAGTCGGCGTTCTCTAACGCCGAAGGAAAGAAAATAGAAACGGAGAACCAGATCGTGTACAAGTCGTACTATCCGAAAGCCAGTGAGATCGAACGCCAGTGGGTGCTGGTGGATGCCGACGGGCAAACCCTCGGGCGCATCGCCACGCGCATTGCGCACACCCTGTTGGGCAAGCACAAACCGTCTTTCACGCCCGGCGTGGAAATGGGCGATTTTGTGGTGGTGATCAATGCCGAGCGCGTTGCAGTGACCGGCACCAAGACCAAATCGAAGATGGTCACCAAGGTCTACCACCGCCATTCCAATTACCCGGGCGGGTATAAGTCCATCACCCTGCGTGACCAATTGCAACAGCATCCCGACCGCGTGCTGCGCGAGGCGGTCTGGGGCATGTTGCCGAAGAACCGCATGGGACGCGCCCTGCTCAAACGATTGAAGATTTACGCGGGTCCGAACCATCCGCACGGCACAAACAACCCTGTGCCGTTGGCGAAATAAGGAAAGAGGAAGAGAATCATGGCAGTTCAGTACTATGAAGCAGTTGGACGGCGCAAGGAAAGCACCGCGCGTGTTCGCCTGATGGGCGGTTCCGGTAATTTCACCGTCAATGAAAAGCAGGCAGCCGTCTATTTCCCGCGCATCGGCGATTTGCAGGACATCCTGCGCGCGTTTTCGGCAGTGGGACAGGACGCGAACAAGTACGACATCACCGTGAAAGTCAACGGCGGCGGCACGACCGGTCAGACCGAAGCCGTGCGCTTGGGTCTGGCTCGCGCGCTCGTTTCGCTCAACGGCGATTGGACGTCCGCCCTGCGCAAACACGGTTTGCTCACCCGCGATGCCCGCATCAAGGAACGCAAGAAACCGGGTCTCAAGAAAGCCCGCA
>CAYPCK010000233.1:0-622 GCA_964409185.1 uncultured Anaerolinea sp.
AGCCTTCTTTTTTCGTCAGGCGGTTGATATCGCCGGTATCGCGCATTTTCTCGAGGCGTTCGAACTCCTGGATGCGGTCGTGCATCGTCGACCAGTTGGTGAGGATGCCGCCCAGCCAACGTTCGGTTACATGGGGCATGCCGCAACGCGCGGCTTCTTCCGCCACGGTCTCCTGCGCCTGCCGCTTCGTGCCGACGAACAACACCGTCCCGCCGTTCGCGACGGTGTCACGGACCACATTGAACGCCTGGGTCAGCAACTTGGACGTCTGTTGCAGGTCGATGATGTGAATGCCGTTGCGCTCTGTAAAAATATACGGCTTCATGCGCGGGTCCCACTTGTTGGTGCGGTGCCCAAAATGCACGCCGCTCTCAAGCAGGGCTTTCATAGGGATGACTGCCATGGTTCTCCTTACAGTCCACGAGCCAACGCGCGGCACCTTGGCGCCGGCGCACTGTGGATGAGTTTAGCGGGGATGATTACCCGCTCAGGGACGCTCGATGCCCGTCCCAGGCAAGATGTGTGGCGCATCTGACGGCGCCACGGGCGACAGTATATCACAAGAATCCGATCCGACGCTTCTTTCGCCGGGTCGATTTGCCTCTCCCCCTTCGCGCCCCCT
>CAYPCK010000233.1:632-4788 GCA_964409185.1 uncultured Anaerolinea sp.
ACATTCGGAGTTCCCCGTCCACTCCGAATGTGCATTTCCGCTTTGTAATGATTTGCCGCCATCCCGGCGATTACACCACTGCCGCCTGGCCGTACAACTGCTGTTTGACATTAACAACCCGTTTGCGCAAGTCTGTTTTGGTTTCGATCTCACCCGAAATTTTCTCGATGGCATACATCACGGTGGTGTGATCGCGCCCACCCAGCGCATCGCCGATCTGAGGCAACGACGCATCCGTCTCTTTTCGGATCAAATACATCGCCACCTGACGCGGTTGGGCAATCTTTTGTGAACGGTCCCGTCCAATCAAAGCATCCACCGTGACCTGCCACTCTTTCGCCACCAATTCAATGACCTTTGCCGGGGCGATGTCGCTCCGTTGGGGTAACAGGTCAGCGAGCGCGCCTTCTACCAAACTTGGCGTCAACGATGATCCGCTGAGATCAGCGAACGCCAAAACCCGATTCAACGCCCCTTCCAATTCACGGATGTTCGATTGCACGCGGCGCGCGATGCTTTCGAGGATATCGTCCGAAACCTGCCGTCCAGTCTTTTCCGCTTTCGAGCGCAGGATGGCAAGCCGCGTCTCCAGGTCGGGCGGCTGGATGTCCGCGGTGAGACCCCACTCAAATCGGGAGCGGAGGCGTTCCTCCAGAGTGACGAGCGACTTCGGCGGGCGATCCGACGACACGATGATCTGCTTATCCTGCCCGTGCAGGGTGTTAAAGGTGTGGAAAAACTCCTCCTGTGTCGACTCCTTGCCGGCGATGAACTGGATATCGTCAATCAACAACACATCGATCGAGCGATATTTCTCGCGGAACGCCTGCGTGGTGTGTGTGCGGATCGCTGTGATCATGTCGTTTGTAAATTCTTCGGAGGAGACGTACAGCACGCTCAAGCCGCGCGCGTGGCAGGCGTTGCCAATGGCGTGGAGCAAATGGGTTTTGCCAAGCCCCACCCCCCCGTAGACAAACAACGGATTGTACGCGCGAGCGGGTTTCTCTGCCACTGCAAGGCAGGCGGCGTGGGCAAGACGATTACCCGAGCCAACGACAAAGTTCTCGAAGACGTAGCGAGGGTTAAGCGTCGAATTGCGGACGGCAGGTTCGGGAGCCGGAGCAACCTGCCCCTGCGAAAGAGGCGTTTCTTCCGGTTCCTGCTCTTTTTCGTTGCCACTCACAACGAAAGTAACCGCCACACTGGCATTTAATACGCCTGCAAGCAGACGATTCACCGTGCTGGCGAGGCGATTCTCGAGCCAATCGCGGGCATAGGCATTCCGGACACCGATGGTGAGCATTCCATTATGATAGGAAACCGGCCGGGTATCGCGCACCCAGGTATCGAACGATGCGCGCGGCATCTCCATCTGTAATTGTCCGAGCACGGACTGCCATGCTTGTTCTGCGTTCATTGATTGCTCCTCAGCGACCGTGATTGGCTAATGCGAAGTGAATCCGCTTCGTCAGCGGCTGGTTGAAAGGATATATTGTTATAGTTTCAGAGATCAAAGGGATTGCAAGATGCGCTTCGTCCGTCACATCCAAATCTCAGCGTGGTCACATTCTAGCATAACTATTCAAAAGTACAACACGAAAAGCCTACGGTTTATTTAAAACTTTAGTTTTTTTAAGGTCGCTCAACGTTAAAAACTTTTCCGTGAAAGAATATTCTCATCGCGCTTTCATAGAACACACGTTTCAGCCACGCGCGCTCTGAAATGTTATCCACACCCCCATATATGGGGTGAGTCGCCTGGCTTCACGGTTACATCCCTGAGATATTGCAGGCTTGTTAAAGAACCCAATTTGAAAATCCTGTTTATCGGTAAAAACGAGACTCAAAATTCAGAGATTCAATCTTAACGATTCGACGAATCGTTCGCTTCACTCTTGCATGGCGCGTGGGACCCACACCAGAATCGTCGTTCCCTCATTTACATGTGATGAAATTTCGATGTCTCCGCCGATGGAATGCACGCGTGCCTGCATATTGGCGAGTCCATGACCGATACTGGCCTTGATTTTCTCCATTTCGAAGCCGACACCGTCATCGCGGATCTCCATCAAGGCGCGATCCTTCGTCTGCCACAATGAGATTTGCACGTTTTTCGCCTTCGCATGCTTCGCTACATTCGCCAACGCCTCCTGACAAATGTGGAACAACCCCAACGAACTGGGTTCTGGCAGGTTTTTCAACTCATGTTCAGGGCTCACAAGGCTCACTTCGGCAAATGTGTTCGCCCGGAACTCGGCGACAAGACGTTTGACCCCGCTGACCAAACCGTCCTCGCCCATCTTGCGGGGTCGAAGATCTAAAATATACGAGCGCAGGTCGCGAATCACCTGGTTCAACCCGTCTATGGCGGTTTGAACTCTCTGCTTTACACCGGTAGAATCCTCATTTAAAGAGAGCAGGACGTTTTCAAGCGACAACCCCACCCCATAAATGGACTGGATCACCCCGTCATGCAGGTCCATGCCGATGCGGTCGCGTTCTTCGAGCACAGCGAGCCGCCCGGTGTTTTCATATAAACGCGCGTTTTGGATCGCCGCCGCCGCATACGCCGCCAGCATCTGGATGATCTTCTCATCGTCAGCGTTGAATTCGTTCGCCCCGAGTTTGTCGGTGAGATAAATTTGCCCCAACTGACGGTTCGCCGCCCGAATTGGAACACCCAGGAACGAATGCATCTCCGGGTGGTAAGGCGGAAACCCAACCGATTTCGGATGTTCGCTGATCTTTGGGATCCGTAACGGGACCTCCGTATCCATCAATTCGCCGATCAACCCCTTCCCGATCGGTGGATGGGCTATTTTTTTGATCTCGTCCTTCGTCATACCCACCGCAATGAACTTTTCGAGCTTGCCGTCCTCGCTCAACACACCCAAAGCGGCATAATTTGCATCCGCTTGTTCGCAGGCAGTCTGAGCGATCCGTTCCAGCAGGTGATCGAGGGAGGTATCTTTCACCAACTCAAGGCTGGCGCGATGCAGGGCGATCAAACGCTCTTGAAGTTGTTCGCGGGTGAGTAACATGCCCGCATTATCCCATAAAAACGGATAGGTTTTGCAAGGCAATCAGGCTACAATAACCCCAGATGACCAAATCGCGCATCCCCGGCTTCTACAACCTGACACTCAAAGAGCGCCTCGCCAAACTGGCGGATGCGGCGCATCTTTCGCAGGGAGAGTTGATTCCGTTTACCAGCCCTCTCGCCCCCGACATCGCCTCGCACATGGTCGAAAACGTGGTCGGGACGTATGCCCTGCCCCTCGGCATTGCGCTCAATTTCATCGTAAATGGACGCGACGTGCTCATCCCCATGGTAATAGAAGAACCGTCGGTGGTGGCGGGCGCGTCGTTCATGGCGAAACTCGCCCGCGCCGGCGGCGGATTCACCGCCACGAGCACTGAGCCGCTGATGATCGGTCAATTGCAGGTGTTGGAGCTTGAAAATGTGGAGCGAGCCGCCGAACAGGTGCTGGCGCACAAAGCCACACTGTTGACGTACGCTGACGAAGCCGAATCAAGCCTCAAGTCACGAGGCGGAGGCGCGCGGGATCTCGAAGTCCGCATCATCAACGAATCTCCCATCGGAAAATTCCTCGTCGTTCATCTCATTCATGATGTGCGCGATGCAATGGGAGCGAACGCTGTCAACACCGCATGCGAACGCTTGACACCAAAGATCGAAGCCATCACGGGCGGACGTGTGCATTTGCGAATCCTGTCTAATCTCACCGATCGCCGTATGGCAATGGCAACGTGCAAGATACCCGTCAACGAGTTGGCGTTTTCTGTTCAGGACGGGTCTGTGACCCGTCCATACACAGGCGAATCTGTGCGCGACGGAATCATTGCCGCCTACGCCTTCGCCGCGGCAGACCCGTACCGCGCCGCGACGCACAACAAAGGCATCATGAACGGCATTGACCCGGTCGTGATCGCCACCGGCAACGACTGGCGTGCGGTTGAGGCGGGCGCGCACGCCTACGCCGCGCGGTCTGGCAAGTACACTTCGCTGTCAACGTGGTCAAAAGATGAAAACGGAAATTTAATCGGCGAACTCGAAATGCCGCTGGCGGTGGGAATCGTCGGCGGCGCGACAAAGGTCCACCCTGCCGCGCAAGCCGCGCTCAAGTTGATGAAC
>CAYPCK010000234.1:0-4777 GCA_964409185.1 uncultured Anaerolinea sp.
GGTGGTGTTCTCCTTGTCGGAGACGACCTTCTCGGCGCGTCCCAGGTCCTGGATGGTGACGGTCTCGAGTTTGCGACCGGTCTCTTCGGAGATCACGGTACCGCCGGTCACGATGGCGATATCGTGCAGCATGGCTTTGCGGCGGTCGCCGAAGCCGGGGGCTTTGACAGCCAGCACGTTCAACATGCCGCGCAGTTTGTTGAGCACGAGGGTGGCGAGCGCTTCACCGTCAATGTCTTCGGCGATGATGACGAGTTCGCGTTTGCCGATCTGCACGAGTTTTTCGAGGATGGGGACGATGTCCTGCGCGGCGGAGATCTTCTTTTCGTTGATCAACACATACGCGTCGGAGATGACCGATTCCATTTTCTCGGTGCTGGTGATGAAGTACGGGGAGAGATAACCGCGGTCGAACTGCATGCCTTCGACATATTCGGTCTCATCCTGCAGTGACTTGGATTCCTCGACCGTAATGACGCCGTCCTTGCCGACTTTGTCCATCACGTCGGCGATCAGGTTGCCGACTTTTTCATCCGCGGCGGAGTTGGTCGCGACCGAGGCGATCTCTTCGCGGGTGTCGATCTTCACCGACATCTTGCGGAGTTCTTCCACAACGGTTTCAGTTGCCATGGAAATGCCGTGTTTGAGGAGCATGGGGTTGTACCCGGCTTCGAGCGCCTTCAAGCCTTCGTTCACGATGGCGTGCGCGAGGACGGTCGAGGTGGTCGTGCCGTCGCCGGCAATGTCATTGGTTTTGGACGCGGCTTCCTTGAGGAGTTGCGCGCCCATGTTCTCGAACGGATCTTCGAGTTCGATCTCTTTCGCAACGGAAACGCCGTCGTGGGTGACGGTCGGGGAGCCGAATTTGCGGTCCACCGCCACATTGCGGCCCTTCGGTCCGAGAGTGGCGCCAACCGCGTTGGCGACCATGTTCATGCCGTTCTTGAGTTTGCGGCGGGCGTCTTCTGAAAAGACAAGTTGTTTAGCAGCCATTTTTTATTCCTCCAGAATTAGCCTTCAACGATGGCTAGAATGTCGTTCTCTTTGAGGATGAGCAGTTTCTTGCCATCCACTTTCACTTCGGTGCCGGAGTACTTTGCGTACAGCACACGGTCTCCCACTTTCACGTCCATGGCGATGCGCTTGCCGTCCTCGTCGCGGTCGCCAGGTCCCGCCGCCAGTATCTTGCCTTCCTGCGGTTTTTCCTTTGCGGTTTCCGGAAGGATGATGCCGCCAGCGGTCATCTCTTCCTGCTCGATCGGTTCGACGATCACGCGTCCGCCAAGGGGCTTCAACTTCAATTTGCTTGCCATAATTCTGCCTCCTGATTGGATTTTAGAGTATTCAAGAAATTAGCACTCGTCACGCTTGAGTGCTAACGGCAATATTACTCAGATTGCAGGGTCAAGTCAAGGGGATTGGGAAAATTCTTACGGAGTTCTGATGAGGGCAGACGAGTGACTATAGACTATGGACGATAGACAATGGTCGGTGGTCCACGGTTAAAATCACCGGCTACGGACTTGGAGTGGCGGTCAAATCGGACATCACATCCCCCGGCGTGGAGGTTGCCGCTTCGCCCGGGACGTTGGAAGCTGGCGCGCCCCCGTCTGCGAGCGAGGCGCAGATGGCTTCTCCCGCCTGCACGATGCTGACGATGGTATCGCGCGAATCGAGATAGTCATCCGGGTTGGATGTCAACTCGGCGCGCACATCGTTCAACACTTGAAGCGCCTCGCCGCATTTGTTATCCCGTGGGCGACTCAACGCCGACAACACCGACCCGTACGTGTAATAGTAAACGATCGTGTTCGGGGATATTTCCAGCCCCGGAACATCGACCGGGTTTTCGTTGAGGTCGGGGAAGCAACGTTCCAGCCCGCGACCTTTGCAGGAATCTTCGCCGGAGCAACCATATGTGGCGCACTTCAAGGAAAAGATCGAGCCTTCGTAATTTCGGGAGCGGAAATAGACAATACCCAATTGACCGTAAATATCCGCGTTGGTGGGCTCATATTCGAGCGCGGTTTGCACGTTTCGCGCGGCGATGAAGTACTCTCCCAATTGAGAGTAAGTTCGCGCGATCGAAAGATGCGGACCCGGATCCTTCACCCCGATCTGCTCGTTGATTCGCACAGCTTTATCGAAATACTCCAGCGACTTCTCATAGGTGGGGCGCGCCGCATCCAGCCCCTGGCGGTTGGCGATATCGAACGCCAGGATGCGATAGTTCGCGCCCGCGCGGATGTAGAGGAACGTGAAGTTCGGTTCGATGGCGATGGCTTTATCCCATTCGGTGATGGCAAGGTTGTACTGACCGAACGTTTCGAGCACCGCCGCATAGACGCGATGCACATCCATCAACGAATCATCCTGCGCCAGCGCCTGTTTGATGGTGAGATCCGCCTGGTCCCATTTTTGCTGGTCGAGGAGAACTTCGGCGTAGTACACGAGCGCCAGCGTATTGGAACTATCCAGTTGCAGGGCGGTCAGCGATTCGGCTTCGGCTTCGCGGAGAAATTCCTGCACTTCTTCGGTGGAATAGAAATTCGAGTTGGCGTTCCAATCGAGCGCAAAAGCGCGGATGGCGCGCGCGGTGCTGTCGTCGGGGGCGAGTTCCACCGCTTTGGTCGCCGATTCGAGCGCTTCGGTGAGACGCGCCTTTTTCTCGTCGTTGGTGATGAGGAACGCGGAGGAATAGGTCTGGATGCGCGCCAGTTCCGCCCACGTGTTGGCGTCGTTCGGGTTCACCTCCACAGCCGCACGGTAGGCTTGAATCGCCGCATCCACTTTGCCCGCGCTGAAGTTTGCTTCCCCTTCCAAAATCAAGGATGCCGGCGAGCGTGTGGGAGTCGGGGTGGGTTGAAAGAGCGGCTGGATGTCGCCGCGGTTGATCTGTTGCAGAATCCAAACCCCACCGAGGAGCATCACCACCCACAAAAACATGCGATAAATATTGGTTTGCGGGCGGCGGGAGAAGATCGGACGACGGGGCGAAATGTTCATGGCGTGGAAGTTAACGCCGGCGCGGCGGTGGTTGTCTCAGCGCTTGCAGGCGTGGAGGTTGGAGGGTTCGTGAGGTTTTCCTCGCAAATGCGGATCACTTCGCTCGCGGCGAAGGTGGCATTTTCATCCGCAGGGACTTTTGTTTGAATCTCCTGCGCAATCTGCAATGCTTCGCCGCAGTTGCCCGTCCGCGCGAGCGCCAACCCATAAGTGTAATAATATTCCGCGATGCGAATATCGTTGGTGAGCGGCAAGCCGCTGACTTCCTGGCCGTCTTCCAACGCCCCGCCATAAACGACCAGGCGCAGTTCTTCGATGGCTTCATTCCATAAAAAGTTTCGATAATACATCACGCCGAAGTTGCCGCGCAGGCGGGGGTCGATCGGGTTGTTCTGCACGGCGGTTTCAGCATATTGCAATGCCTTGGCAAATTCTCCCGTGCCGGCATAAGTCCGCGAGATGTACAGGTCGGGCAACGGGTCGGTGGGGTTGAGCACATCGGCGCGGGTGAAGGCGTCGATGGCGTCGGTCGGCGCGCTGATGGCGCGGTAGTTCAAACCTAATCGAAGGTAAATATCGGCAAAATTATCGTTGTACGACCGCGCCAGATCAAATTCGCGGATGGCTTCTTCGTAGTTCTGCGTGGCTTCCAGCAGGATGCCGCGCGCGCGATGGGCTTCCATCGTTTCAGGCGCGAGCGCCAACGCGACCTTTGATTCTTCGATGGCTTTTTCCACATTTTCAAACAACCCGGAGTCGACGAGGATCTCGGTGTAATACGCGTGCGCCAGCCCGTTGTTTGGGTCGATCTGCAGAGACTCTTCGATCCAGCGCAGGGCATCGCCGTTATTCCCCTGCGCGTTCGCCGACCAGGCGCGCACAGCGATCGCCAGCGAGTTGCCGGGGTCGAGCAATAACGCGTTCTCCGCGTTCGATTGCGCGTCCGCGGGTTTGCCCGACAGCACTTGCACGCGCGCGACGGCAATGTACAGCGACGCATCCTGCGGCGCGGAACGGATCGCATTCTGATAGGCTTCGATGGATTGGTTGAACTTGCCGTCTGCCGCGAGTTGCTCGGCGTCGGCGATGAACGATTCGGCGGAACGAGTCGGCGTGGGGGTTGCCTCGAACGGGTTCGGTTGCGTCGGCAAATACACCCGGTTGAAATAATATCCAAACAACACCACCAGCCCAAACACCGCCCATCCGAAAATATTCGGGCGGCGTTTGCGGCGGTTCATGCTCCACTTGCTGCTTCTTGGTAAATACATAATTTCATATTACCATGCCGAACAATCGCCGCGCAAGCGGGTTAATTTGACATTCATCTATGCTACAATCCCGTCATGAAGTTCGATGTGTTCACCCTGCTTCCGGAAGTATTCCCCCCCTATCTCGAATCAAGTATCCTCAAACGCGCAGCCGAGCGCGGATTGATCCAAACGCGCGTGCACAACATCCGCGACTATACACACGACAAGCACCACGTCACCGACGATACGCCTTACGGGGGCGGAGGAGGGATGGTAATGAAACCGGAGCCGGTGTTCGAAGCGGTTGAATCGGTGCTGGGACAAAACCCGCTTCAGTCTCAGGGGCAGCCTGTTCCCGTCCTTCTGCTCACCCCGCAGGGACGCGTCTTCACCCAGCGCGTCGCCGAGGAGTTATCGAGTCACGAACATCTTGCCCTGATCTGCGGGCGCTACGAAGGCGTAGACGAGCGCGACCGCGAACACCACGTCACCGATGAAAGTACCGTCGGCGAGTATGT
>CAYPCK010000235.1:0-4777 GCA_964409185.1 uncultured Anaerolinea sp.
GTTCGCGCCCTGTCTTTTCGACGAACGGGAATGAGATCGTGTACGAATATCTTCAATACCCCGACAACGACACCACGGTGGTCATCAGCCCGTGGTGGATGGACCTGCAAAGCGGCGAGACCAAGCCGCTCTTCCAGGCATTGAATTTTCCCGGCTCGAGTCCGCAGTGGTCGCCGGATGGCGCCTGGCTGAGTTACACCATCACCGGCGGGCTGAGGTTGTATCACATTCAAAGCGGCGAAAGCCGGCTGGTCGAAAGCGTGTACTCCGCCGGGGCGGCATGGTCGCCGGACGGCAGGGCGATCCTGTTCCGCGATGTGGCACAGCGGAGCGACGGGCAATTTATCACGCAGGTATTCGTGTACCGCCTGGATTCAGACGAAAAGATCAACCTCAGCCCGGACCTCGATCATGAGACTCTCTTTGCGACATGGTCCCCCGATGGAAATTGGATCGCGATGGTCCGCCGCGATCTCACCGTGGAACGCGGCGACCAGCTATGGTTGATGCGTTCCGACGGAAGCGAACCGCGCCCCCTCACCGATGCGCCAAACCGCGCGCATGGCAGTCTGGCATGGTCGCCCGACGGGCGATACCTGCTGTATGACGTGGAATTCATTGACGCATCCACGCTCGCCCCGCATGTGCAGGTGATCGAAGCCGCCACCGGCGAAATCACCGATCTCGAACTGGAAGGATTTGCCGCGCAGTGGCTGTCTCCCTGAACAGCAGAGGAGGGATGTGATGTGCGCCGGAGCCTTGACATGCGGTTTCTTCATTTATTTTTTTTGAAAATGATTATCAATTTCAAAAGTGAGGCTCAATGAGCGCTGAACTCTGGCTCGATCAATTGCAGGAAAACGGATACCGGCTCACCGAAGCGCGCCGCGCGGTGGTGAATTTGGTCGCTGGCGCGAGCGGCGCGCGATAATCGAATCGGAGAAGCGACATTCAGCCTCAGACATTGGTCTGAGGCTGAATTATTTTCGGATGATACAATAAACACATGAAACAGTTCATAGATCTTGTCCTTCTCTGCCTGCTCATCCTTGCTGGATGCGGAGGAGGACCCGCTTCACCCTCCATTGAGGCTGCTTCGCCAACTTCGGGAGAGTCCCAGCCCCAGCCGACCTCATCAGAGTCTGTTCCCGAGTTCGAAGCGCTTGCCTCCACGACCCTCCTCGCAGACATTGCCCAACATGTGGCGGGTGATCGCATCCAAATTGGATCGATTCTCCCCGTCGGCGCGGACCCGCATTCGTACCAGTACACCCCGCAGGATGTGGCGAACGTTGCCGATATCGAATTGCTGATCCTGTTCGACAATAAAAGTTATGAGGTCTTCCTTGAGCCTTTGCTGTATGCCGCCAATGGCGACATGGAATTTGTATTTTCTTCAACGGGTGTAAGCAAACGTGTTGATTTCGAAATGGGCGGCTTCGACCCGCACATCTGGCTTGATCCGAACAATATCATCATTTGCATCGAAAACATCCGCGAGGGGCTGACGCAGCTTGACCCCGATGGCGAGGCAGCGTACAAGTCCAATGCGGACGCGTATGCCGCCGAGTTAACCGCGCTCGACGCGTGGATCGTCGAACAGGTTTCGCAAATCCCGACGGAGCGCAGGTTGCTCGTCACCAATCACGAAGCGTTTGGTTATTTTGCTGAACGTTACGGTTTCACGGTTGCGGGCAGTGTGCTTCAAAGTTTCAGCACCGATGCGTCGCCCTCGGCGGGACAAATGACAACCTTGATTGACCAGATCCAATCCAGCGGCGCGCCCGCGATTTTTCTCGATGCGGGTGATAACCCCGCGCTGGCGCAACAGATCGCCAATGAAACAGGCATACGAGTCGTCACCGATCTGCATCTCGAATCGTTGACCGATGGCGCGCCTGCCGCGACGTATCTGGAAATGATGAAGCATAATGTGACATTGATCGTTGCAGCGTTGAAATAATCCATGCTCGCCGACGGTCTCAGACCGTCGGCGAACGGAAATTATGTACCCTCACACCCACCACCAGACCAACCAACCCATCCTCGATGTGGCGCATCTCTCGTTCCGTTACAACGACCGTGCCGCGCTCGAGAGCGTCACGTTTCACCTGCACGAAGGCGAGCGCG
This sequence comes from uncultured Anaerolinea sp., assembly GCA_964409185.1. Taxonomy (GTDB): domain Bacteria; phylum Chloroflexota; class Anaerolineae; order Anaerolineales; family Villigracilaceae; genus Defluviilinea. The sequence continues at coordinate 2,131 of CAYPCK010000235.1, forward strand.
TCGCGGTCGTCGGACCGAACGGCGCGGGGAAAAGTACATTGATCAAGATCGTGGCGGGGGTTCTGCAATCGTCCAACGGGGAGGTGAAGATTTACGGTTCGCGCCCGAACAAACACGTGTGCATCGGTTACATCCCGCAACGCAGTCAGGTGGATTGGAACTTCCCCGTCACGGTTGCGGATGTGGTGATGATGGGGCGCTCCGCGAAACTCGGTCCGTTCAACTGGCCCCATAAACGGGATTGGGACTTCGTCCATCACGCGCTCGAAACCGTTGAGATTCGCGACCTCGCCTCGCGGCAGATCAGCCAACTCTCCGGCGGACAGCAACAACGCATGTTCATCGCGCGCGCCCTCGCGCAGGAAGCCGAACTGATGCTGATGGACGAACCGCTCACCGGACTGGATACTCCCGCGCAGGAGGGCATCCTGAATTTGCTCGACCGACTCAAACGCGAGAATGTCACGGTGATGGTCGCCACGCACGACCTCGACCAAGCCGCGAGTCATTTTGACCGCATCATGTTGCTCAATCATCGCATCATCGCGTTTGGTGAACCACAAAATGTGATGCGAACGAATAATCTGATCAAAGCCTACGGTGGGCGATTACGTTCCACCGACGATGGAAATGTACTGACCGTTGATGATTGTTGCGATGACCAATAATTTACGATTGCCGATTTGCGATTTACGATTGTTTGATGGTTGTATTGACTTTCCAAGAGTTTCGTTTTGATGGGCAAAGGGATCAAAATGAACGAGAAAACTTTCAAGACGCGGACGAAGAAATTGGCGGTGGCGATCATCAAGCAAATGAACAAGCTTCCCAATTCCCGGGCGGCGGATGTTGTTGCGAGACAGGTTATCCGTTCAGGAACGTCCATCGGGGCGAACTATCGCGCCCTGATGCCGCGCCAAATCCACGCCCGATATGATCAACAAAATGAAGATCGTTGAAGAAGAAGCGGACGAAACCGAATACTGGCTCGAAATCCTTGTCGAAGCAGGTCTTGCCCCGGAAGAACAAATAACCAGCCTCCACAAAGAAACCGATGAAATCCTAGCCATGACCGTCGCCTCCCTCAAAACCATCCGCAATCGTAAATCGTAAACTTGTGCTGAGCCTGTCGAAGCACCCAAAATCGTAAATCGAAAATCGAATGTCTTTCCTCCTCGAACCCCTCTCCTATGAATTTATGCAACGCGGCATGATCGCTGCTGTGCTTGTCGGCATCGTTTGCGCAGTGGTCGGCACGTTTGTCGTTCTGCGCGGCATGGCATTCTTCGGCGACGCGCTCGCGCACACCATTCTGCCCGGCATTGCGCTGGGCTACCTCGTCAGCGGCGGCGGGCGCGAATCACTTTTCTGGTGGGCGCTCGGCACAGCCATTGTCGCGTCACTGGGGATCGGCGCGATCAGCAAAAATTCTCAAATCAAAGAAGATACCGCCATCGGAATTATTTTCGCAGGCATGTTCGCGCTGGGAATCGCGCTGATCTCCACCGTGCGCAGTTACGCCGTGGACTTGAGTCACTTCCTCTTTGGAGATGTGCTGTCCGTTTCGACTCAAAGCCTGTGGCTGATCCTGCTCTTCGGCGGACTCGTCCTGCTCGTCATCTTCGCCTTCTACAAGGAATTCACCACCATCTCCTTTGACCCCATCCTTGCCGCCACGCTCCGCCTCCCCGTGGACTTGCTCAATAACCTGTTGCTTGTGCTGATCGCCGTCACTGTCGCTGTTTCGCTTCAAACCGTTGGCGTTGCCCTCATGGTCGCCATGCTCGTCACCCCCGCCGCGACCGCGTACCTGCTCACGAATCGGTTGCCGAGGATGATGCTCCTCGCCGCGATATTCGCATCGTTATCGGGAGTTATCGGCTTGTACCTGTCGTTTTATCTGAGTATCGCCTCCGGCGCGGCGATCGTCCTTACCGCGACGGCTTTCTTCGTGGTGGTGTTTGGGGGGAGGAGGGTGGGGAAAAATTAATGAAACCAAACCTCATTACTTTTTTGCCCTATTTTTTAAACACAATTCTATCAACTAAAAATTTCTTAACAGTGTCATAGTCAAGCATATATTTTGAGGGGCGTGGTTTGCCGTTGCTGTTTCGTCCTTGATGATGAATATTCAACGACGAAATATTTTTAGAAGTCACAACAAGAAACAAAATTTCCTGCAATTCAGCGCGGGTTTTTCGATAACGAGAAATGCTGGTCCTTTTCTCGCGGGCGATTTCGTATTTTGACTTTCCGCCTTTTAACTTCTGATGCCATTTTTGAAAAGATCTGTTGGCGTCATTGTATTCAACATCGCACAGTGCAATTATCAAACCATGCGCACCGTATTCTTGAACGCTCCAATTCATGGCTTTTGTGTCGTTCAAAATAGAACGATGGTCATCTGATTTTATAGCTTTCGCTTTCAAATCCCAATTGATTGAACCTTTCAGGTCAAAACACGCTGTTCTTGCTTTTCCATACCTATCGCCTGGAATCGAGAATGAATTTTTCAATCGTTGATAGCATAAGTGTTCAAAATAAAATCCCCACCATTCCATCTGCCGCCAGTTGAAGTTTGCTTCCTTCAACTCTAGAACACTTTTCTTGCCATCCCAAATGATCGGTAAATCGGATAGAAGACCTT
>CAYPCK010000236.1:0-4773 GCA_964409185.1 uncultured Anaerolinea sp.
TTGAACGCGTCGAACGATCCGAAGGCGGCATCTATTGCCTTTACCAGTTCGCCGCTGGGAGCGCCTCCGGCGTTCGGACCCATCACTTCCCAAAAAAGGTTGTGGTTGTACGTCCCGCCGCCGTGATTGCGGACGACCATGCGCACGCCCTCGGGGACGGCGTTCAAGTCGCCGAGCATCGCCTCGAGCGATTTACCGGCGAGTTCGGGGGTCTTATCCACCGCGCCGTTCAGGTTGGTGACGTAGGTCTGGTGATGTTTCGTGTGGTGAATTTCCATCGTGCGCGCGTCAATGTGAGGTTCGAGCGCGTCGTACGCGTACGCAAGTTTCGCTAATTCAAAAGCCATGTCGGTCTCCTCTGTTTGTGATTGGATAAAGGTGGTGCGCGAAAATTGTAGCCCCGTGGAGGATGGGTGTCAAGAAAGATATTCCGTTCCCTTGCCGGTATTCGCGCGTGTCTGTTATCCTTGCGCCATGAGCAAAAACCGACTGGAAGCCTTCAGCGATGGCGTGATTGCCATCATCATCACGATCATGGTTCTGGAGTTACACGTGCCCCACGAACCGACCTTCGATGCCTTGCGCGAACTCGCGCCGGTGTTTTTTAGTTACGTGCTGAGTTTTGTGTACGTCGGCATCTACTGGAACAACCATCACCACCTTTGGCAGGCGGGCAAACAAGTCAACGGGCGGATTCTGTTGGCGAACCTGCATCTGCTGTTCTGGATGTCGTTGATGCCCTTTGCCACCGCGTGGAGCGGCGAGACGATGTTTGCCGAATTGCCTATGGCGGTTTACGGTTTCGTCTTGTGGATGGCGGGATTCGCCTACTTTCTGCTGGTTCGCGCGATGATCTCGCATCATGGAAAGGATTCCACGCTGGCGACAGCGATCGGAAGCGACTTCAAGGGATACGCCTCTCTCGTCGGTTACACGGTTGCGATCGCTTTGGCGTTCTTTCAGCCCATGCTTTCGTTTGGCTTGTATGTGTTGGTGGCGGCAATCTGGTTCATTCCCGACTCGCGCATCGAAAAGACCCTCGCCCGTTAAGGCGCGACTCCATGACGCTCTCCCTCTCACAGCGCGACCTTGAAATGTTGCATGGCGACCACGGACCGGCGACGAAGATGGCGATGTCCATTCTTGTGCGCATGGCTGAAGTTGTCGGCGCGAATGAATTGCTCGACATCTCCGGCGCGCACATTGACAGCACGGTTTACATCGGGGATGCCGGGCTTGAATTTGCCGAGCGGCTTGCAAGCCTCGGCGCGAAAGTTTCTGTGCCGACGACTCTCAACGTGAGCGGACTCGACGAGCATCACTGGCGCGAATGGGCGGTTCCCTCGGAGTGGGCGAGGCAGGCGAAACGTCAGATGGATGCGTATGCGGGGATGGGGACGATCTCCACGTGGACGTGCGCGCCGTATCAAACCGAGATGAAGCCGAAGTTCGGTCAGCAAATCGCGTGGGGCGAGTCGAATGCGATTGTGTTTGCCAACTCGGTGATCGGCGCGCGCACAGAGCGGTATCCCGACTTGTTCGATGTGTGTTGCGCTATCACGGGTCGCGCGCCTGCGATGGGTTTGCATCTCACCGAAAATCGCGCGGGTCAAATTCTGCTGCAATTGACGGGCATCTCCGCGGCTTTACAACAACGCGACGATTTTTATCCGGTGCTCGGACATTTCATGGGCAAAGTTGCGCTGGATCGAATCCCGGTCATCGCAGGGATATCTGTTTCGCCGAGCGAGGACCAACTCAAAGCGTTGGGCGCCGCTTCGGCTTCGTCGGGTGGAGTTGCCCTCTTTCACGTGGTCGGAGTCACCCCCGAAGCGGGGACGTTGGAGTCGGCGTTCCAACAAAAACGACCGCAGGACATAATCGAAGTGACGATGGATATGTTGCGCGCCGCCCGCCGCGAATTGACTCATACCGACAGCGTCGCGCTGGAAATGGTCGTGTTGGGTAGCCCGCATTTTTCGCTGGCGGAGTTCAAACAACTCGCGCCGCTCGTGAAGGGGAAAAAGAAAAACCCGAACGTGAAATTTTTAGTCACCTCCAGCCGCGCGATGACTCAACTGGCGAAACAAGCCGGGTTTCTCGATGCCCTGCAGGAGTTCGGCGCGCAACTCACCGTGGACACGTGCATCCTCACCACGCCGATGCTCCCGAAAGAGATTCAACATTTGATGACCAACTCGGCGAAGTTTGCTTACTACACGCCGGGCTTGCTTGGTAGAAAAATCGCATTCGGTAGTTTGCGCGATTGCGTGGATTCGGCTGTGATGGGGAAAATCGTTCGCGACGAGTCGTTATGGCAGGTTTAATTCTCACAGGCAAGCCGATCATCGCAGGCTCGGCAAAGGGACTCGCCCTCGTCAGCCGCGAGCCGCTTTCGTTTTGGGGCGGCTACGATTGGAAGACCGGAGAGATCATCGACCGCAGGCATCCGCTTTCAGGAGAGGTCGCCAAAGACCGCGTGCTGGCGATTCCCTTCACGCGCGGGTCGTCCACGACGACGGCTGTGTTACTCGAAGCGATCCGCGCGGGGACCGCTCCCGCCGCGATCCTCACCACCGCGGCAGATTTTTTCTTTGCCCTCGCCTCGGTGGTCGCAGATGAGTTGTACGCGAACCCAATTCCGCTGGTGGCGTTGCCGGAGGCTGATTTTGGACAATTGCAGACAGGCGATGAGATTGAGATCAGAGAAGATGGAAGGATCGTGGTTATGCACCCGGTGGTTGAGTAGTCCCGCGTGATTTTCGCGGGACGTATCGAAACCACCAGTAACCAATGTAATTCTTATTTCGAAATTACTTCTGAAATTCGGTGGTTTCGATACGGGGCGGAAGATCGTCGCCCCTACTCAACCACCAGATTTGTCTGTGGAGAGAAAATGCTCAACAACAATTCTGCTCTCAACTTCGTTCCTCCCTCCGATTGGCTGAAAATCACCGCCTTAGACGCGCACACGGGCGGCGAGCCGTTCCGCGTGATCGTGGATGGATTCCCTGAATTGCAGGGCGATACCATCCTCGAAAAGCGGCGATACGCGAAAGAAAATTACGACCACCTCCGCACCGCGTTGATGTGGGAGCCGCGCGGTCATGCGGACATGTACGGGTGCATCCTGACGCCGCCCGTCACGCCAAATGCGGATTTTGGAATCCTATTCATCCATAACGAGGGGTTCAGCACCATGTGCGGGCACGGTATCATCGGCATTGCGACTGTTGTGCTTGAAACAGGGATGCTGCCGATGACCGCGCCGACGACGACGATAAAAATTGACAGCCCCGCCGGGTCGATCACCGCCTTTGCTCATATTGAAGATAGCCGCGTGAAAAGCGTTTCCTTCCACAACGTGCCGTCGTTTGTCGCGGAATTGGACGCAATCGTGGATGTACCGGGTTTGGGAAAAGTCCGCTACGACCTGGCGTTCGGTGGTGCATTCTATGCGTACGTCAACGCGAAGGATGTTGGCGTCACCTGCACAGCCGAGGAGTATCGTCCGTTGATCGAGAAAGGTATGGCGATCAAGCGGGCAGTCACGAACAGTCGAAGAGTCATTCATCCGTTTGAAGAAGACTTGGGATTTTTGTACGGCACGATATTTATTGATAAGCCCCAGGAGCCCGGCTCGCACAGTCGCAATGTATGTATCTTCGCCGATGGGGAGGTGGATCGCAGTCCGACGGGGACCGGCGTGAGCGGGCGATTGGCAATCCATCACCGGCGCGGAGAGATTCAAACCGGTGAGGAGATCACAATCGAAAGTATCATTGGGAGCAAGTTCGCGGGGAGGGTCGTCGAAGGGGCGACGTTCGGCGTCTACCCGGCGATCATCCCTGAGATCCGCGGCGAAGCGCATATCGCCGGCAGGAACGAATTGTGGCTCGATCCGAACGATCCGTTCAATAATGGTTTTCTTCTCAGGTGACGCATGAAACTTCCGCCGCACATCTATCTCGATGAACGAAACATCCCGTACGAAGCACGCAGTTTTTCGCCTGAGACCGAGAAAGGCGCGGCAAACGTGGCGCGCGCGCTCGGCTTCTCCGAGAGACAGGCGGTGAAAACGCTGATCTTTCAAGCGGACACCGGCGAGCGCGTGCTCGTGATGCTCGGCGGCGACCAGAACGCAGTTTCGGGAAATTTGAAAAAAGCAATCGGATCGCGCAACATCCAGATGGCTTCGCCGGACGCGGTGAAGGAGACGACGGGCTACGTCATCGGTTCGATCCCCGCGTTCGGCTGGCAACCCAGCGGATTCCGCTCCTTCCTCGAAGCGACTCTCCTGAACGAGCCGTTCCTTGGCACCGGCGCAGGCGTGTGGGGCGAGGAGATCATGATCACGCCGCAGGATTTGATCCGGGCGAGCCATGCGATTGTTGTTAATTTGACGGAGAAAATCACGTAATACTCGCTTAAGGTTTTCCTGGGTAAAGTGTCACGATGCATGTGCGTCCTATCGGTGTAAACCCAACAGGAGGCACACATGAAAGACTTCAAGAAACCCGCCGATGCTGAATTGCGCCAGAAATTGTCCCCGCTTCAATACGAAGTGACACAACATGAAGGGACAGAACGTCCATTTTCCAACGAATATTGGAACAACAAACAGGCAGGCATTTACGTTGATGTTGTTTCAGGCGAGCCGTTGTTCAGTTCGCTCGATAAATACGACTCGGGCACCGGCTGTCAATCGATCACCAAGCAGTTGGAGCCTGAAAATGTTGCAACCAAAACTGACTTCAAACTCTTCATGCCGCG
>CAYPCK010000237.1:0-4759 GCA_964409185.1 uncultured Anaerolinea sp.
TCCAATCCCATTTGGCTGGCAAGTTCGACCTGGGTGTCGAGCGGGTTCATGCGGCAATTATAGAACATATATTATAAAATTACAAGTGAGACCTGACAGGTTTTTAAAAACCTGTCAGGTCTTTTTGGTTGTTATAATCCCCCCCATGCCGAGCAAAAAATATTCGCGCATCGGAATGATCGCCCGCTGGAAGCCGGTCCACCTTGGGCACGCGGCGATCTTGCGGGCAGTGTGCAACAGTGGGGAGCAGGCGCTCATCGGCATCGGCAGTTCCAACCGCTACAACGCGCGCAACCCGTTCACGCTCGAAGAAACGCGCGCGATGATTCAACTCGTCCTTGCGGGGTTTTCCAATTATCAAATAATTCCCGTCCCGGACTTGGATGACGGTCCGCGCTGGCGCGCGATGGTGAAGGATTTGTTCGCCGCGCTGGATGTGTTTGTGACGGAGAATCCGTATGTGACGAATCTGCTCAAGGACGACTACCGCGTCATCCGCCCAGTGGAGTTGATTCCGCCTCGGGAGCGCGTACCAGCCGAAGGGTCCGCGGTGAGGCGCGCCATGGCGCAGGGAGCGGATTGGGAGTCGCTTGTCCCGCCTGTTGTTGCCGGGTATATTAAATCCAATTATCTAGATGCAAGATTTCGCGAGGAATTTGGATTACAAACCCTCGCAATGGAAACCATCATTCAATAGGAGAATCATATGTACTCGTGGGATGAAGACACTTCAACATGGTACGGATCGGGCAGATATGCATACAGTCCCGCGGCGGCGCCGGCGCGCGCCGCGTCCGCCGCGAGAGCCGCGGCGGCGGGACCGCGCACGTACGAAAAGAAGGCGGGACCGAACGAAAAGATCGTTGACCCGAAGCAACAAATTTCAACCGATTCAAAAAATCCGATCATCGTTGCCATTGATGTGACCGGCTCGATGGCGTCGTGGCCCTTCGAAATTTTCGACCGCCTGCCGCTGATGTACAACACGCTTTCGCAGTACCGCCCGGATGTGGCGATCTCGTTCGCCGCGATCGGCGACGCCAAAGTGGACAAATGGCCCCTGCAAGTGACTCCGTTCGCCAGCGGATACGACCTCGAGCAACTGCTCGGCTCGCTGTACGGCGAAGGCGGAGGCGGAGACGCGCCTGAATCATACGGACTGTTCGCGCGGTGGGTCAATACGCACGTGACAATTCCATCCACCGATGATGCGCCGTTTCTGATCGTGTTCGGCGACATCAACATGCACGCCGCGATGGACAGCAAGCAGGTGAGTCACTATCTCGGCGACAGCGTTTGGGGAAACGTGGATGCGGTTGACGAATGGCAAAAGGTCGCGCAGAAATGGAACACGTGGTTCCTGCGCCGACCCGGCGGCAAGCGCGGCGATGTGGTGGACAAACAGTGGGGCGACGCGATCGGCGAGCAGAAAATTTTCCACATCGAGGACGAACAACGCGCCGTGGATTACGCCATGGGTTTGATCGCCCGCTCGTGGGGCTACTTCGGCGATTTCCAAAACAACATGCGCGCGCGGCAGGATGAAACGAAAGTAAAACTTGTGAGCAAGCCCATCGAGCTGATCTGCCCGCGCTGCGGCGCGCCCATCCCCGTGGATGCGGGCGGAATGTTCAAGTGCAAATTCTGCGGGACGACGTTGAAGTTATGATCGGGTAGGGGCACGATATATCGTGCCCTTACGAATTGTATGAACGTCATCGTCACCACGCCCCCGTACGCGGATTTCCTCGCCGAAGTCGCGTCACATCCCATCGTGCGCGGATTCCGCCTCAACACGGTCATGCCGTTGCGCGAAACGTATCGAGAGGTGTTGCAACGGTTGAGCAAATTCAAACAGCCGGTCTGGGTGGACTTGAAAGGACGTCAACTGCGCGTGGTCGGCGCGGCGATACCGCCGTACACGGAGGTAAAACTTTCGCATCGAATCAAAGTCGAAACGCCGGTGGACGCGTATTTTTCGGACGGGCTCGAACGCGTCCGCGTGGCGGCGGTGGATGGAGATCGCCTCATCCTTGCCGATGGTCCGCGCCGTCTCGTGGGACCGGGCGAGACGGTCAACATCATGCACCCGTCGCTGCGCATCGAAGGGACGCTCACCGAAACAGACAAAACCTATCTCGCCGCGATGAAGGAACTCGGCATGACGAAGGTGATGCTTTCGTATGTCGAATCGATTGAAGATGTTGACGAAGTGAAGAGCCTCCTGCCGAACGCGGAAGTAATTCTCAAGATCGAAACCCAGCGCGGACTCAACTTTGCAAAACAGCACGGCGCAAAACACGGACACCTCATGGCGGCGCGCGGCGATCTGTTTGTGGAAGTGATTCGCCCGCACAAGATCGCATCCGCTGTGAAGACGATCATCCAAGCGGACAAGGATGCGATTGTTGCGAGTCGCATTCTCGATTCGATGGCGATCAGTCCCATCCCCTCCAGCGCGGACATCGGCGACGTGGCGTTTTTGCTGGAGATCGGTTATCGCGCGTTCATGCTCGGCGATTCGGTCTGTTTGCGACGCGAGTCGGCGCTCGAGGCGTTGAATTTTTTGGAAGAAATTGCGAAAGATTACGCATTGTTGTAGTAGGGGCACGACATGTCGTGCCCCTACAAATTAATATGAAACTCGCCATTGCGCAGATCAACACAACAGTGGGAGATTTAGAGGGAAATATTGCCCGCATTATTGACGCGGCGAAATCGGTTGCCGACCAAAAGCCCGACCTCATCGTCTACCCCGAATTGACCGTGTGCGGATACCCTCCGCGCGACATGTTGTACGACGCGTCGTTCGTCGAGGCGGTTCAAGCCGCGACTTTCGATCTGGCTCGCCAAACCAAAAATTTGCCGCCGCTGTTGGCGGGATCGTTCGCGCCCGCTTCGCGAACACTGTACGAACATCCTTCGCTGAACAACATCGCATACCTGATGCAGGGTGGAGAAATGAAAGTTGCGCAGATCAAGCAGTTGCTCCCGGTCTATGACGTGTTCTACGAGCCGCGCTGGTTTTTGCCCGGCGAGAAAACTTTGCCACTGATCGAAATCGCGGGGACAAAAGTCGGCGTGATGATCTGCGAGGATATGTGGGACGAGGAATACCCCGTCCACCCCGGCGCGGATTTGAAAGCGATGGGCGCGGAGGTGTTGGTCTGCATTTCCGCATCGCCGTATCGGCGCGGGGCAGGGGAGGGGAGGTTGTATCATGCACGACGACAAGTGGTCTCGATACGTCCTGCGACGAGCACACAGGACTACTCGACCACCAACATTCCGCTGATGTTTGTCAATCTCGTGGGTGGAAACGATGAATTGATCTTCGATGGGGGGAGTTTCATGTTGAATCATAGGGGAGAGGTGGTTGCACAGATGCAAAAGTTCGAGGAGGGTGTAGAGGTTTTTAACACGAAGGACACTACGGACACAAAGGGAAGAGCAAGGGAAGAGCAAAGCGAGGAGGAAGTTTTCAAGGCTTTGGTTCTTGGACTGCGCGACTTTGCGGACAAGAACGGACTCAAGCATGCGTTCATCGGTTTGTCGGGCGGAATCGATTCTTCAGTGGCGGCGGTGATCGCGGCGGAGGCGCTGGGTCGCGAGCGCGTGACGGGCGTCGCCATCCCTGCGCGGTTCACGGACGCGCGCTCGACCGAATCCGCCCGCGAGTTGGCGGAACGGCTGGGGATTGGATTCGAAGTCGTCGGGTTGGAGAACATGCACAGGGCGGCGGAGCAGGTTTTAGGCGCGGAGCGAAGCGCCGGCGTCGGCGGCGAGAACATCCAGGCGCGTCTGCGGATGATCATCCTGATGAGTTTCGTCAACCAGCGCGGCGGATTCCTGATCAACACGTCCAATAAGACCGAGTTGACGCTGGGCTACGGCACGTTGTACGGCGACATGGCGGGGGCGATCGGTCCCCTCGGCGATTTGACCAAGCCCGAAGTGTATGCGTTGGCGAAGTGGATCAATTCAAAAAGCGGAATGCAGAAGGCAGTGATTCCGCAGTTTGTGATGGAGAGGAAGCCGTCGGCTGAGTTGAAAGCGAATCAGGTTGACCCGTTCGATTACGAAAGGATTTCACCCGAAGTCGAATCGCTGGTGCAAAAGAATCAATCGAACGCCGCCATGCGGATGAGCGAGCACAAGCGCTGGCAGGCGGGGGTGATTTTGAAGGTGAGCGGGAAGTCGTTTGGGAGGGGGAGGTTGATGCCGATTACGAGGAGGTGAAAGAGAGATTGGAGACTGGAGATTGGTTGAGAGGCAGAGAATTGGAGAATTGGGGGTTGGAGATTCGAGACGGGAGACTGTACAATAGGAGCAATCCCGCGCGGCGGGGGAGAGGTGACGCATGAAACGAACACTCACACCGTTGATGCTCTTTGGGATTGTGTGGCTGGCTGTGGTTGTGGTTAGTTGGTTTTTCTTCGAGGGTTGGCGCGAAAGCGCGGGTGGGATATGGACGTTGCTTGGACTGTCTGCCGTTGGTGTGCTTGCCTTTCTCAAGGACGGAATTGATTTTTTGAAATCCTTCAAGGATCTCACCAAGCCCGATGATCCGAAACCTGAACCTGCGCCGAAGAATCAAATGGGGAACGTGACTCAGTCCGGCGGCGGGACAAACGTTGTCGTTCAAGATGGAGGCAATGTCACAGTTCAAGAAGCCCCAAAGCCTGAACGCGAGACCCACGACACCATCGGCTTCATCCCTCCTGTAAAAACGGAAAAATATATCCCCCGAGGAAAAATA
>CAYPCK010000238.1:0-4756 GCA_964409185.1 uncultured Anaerolinea sp.
GGGCGGCGGAATCCTCTCCACGGTCAAAAAGACGCGAGCCGCCAGCATGGAGACCCTCATCGCGCAGAGTCGCTCGCGCCTGCTACGCATGTTTGTCCACGGCACGACCACCGCCGAAGCCAAAACCGGTTATGGGTTGCAAACCGCTACAGAATTACGCCTGCTCAAAGCCCTGCTCGCGCTCGACGAAGAGTCCCCGCTCGATCTCGTCTTCACCTTCCTCGGCGCGCACGCCATCGCCCCCGAATTCAAAGACAACCCGCAAGGCTACACCGATCTCGTGTGCGAGACGATGTTGCCGATGCTCAAAGAGTGGTGGGAGACTCACGCGCCGCGACTGCCGCTTCCATTTGTGGATGTGTTCTGCGAGACCAAAGCCTTCGACTTGAAGCAATCGCGTCAGATCCTGAGTGCGGCTGGTTCGCTGGGATTTCCGCTCAAGATCCACGCGGACGAATTCGACAACCTCGGCGGCGCTTCGCTGGCGGCGGAGTTGGGCGCGGCATCGGCGGATCATTTGGTTGTCACCTCCGATGCGGATATCGAAGCACTCGCCAAATCGGAGACGGTTGCCGTTTCGTTGCCTTGCACACCGTTTGGGCTTGCTGAAAATCATTACACCCCTGCAAAAAAACTTATCGCCGCTGACGCGTACTTCGCCCTCGCCACCGACTGCAACCCCGGCACCACGTGGAATGAATCCATGCAGTTTGTCGTCGCCCTCGCCTGCCGCGCCATGAAGATCACGCCTGCCCAAGCCATTGCCGCCGCGACCATTAATGCCGCGTACGCCATCCGCCGCGCGGATACGATCGGCTCCATCGAGGTCGGCAAACAAGCGGACATGTTGATCCTCTCCATACCGGATTATCGTCAATTGGGGTATCGTTACGGCACGAATCTTGTCAAGCAAGTGATCAAACGTGGACGAGTGTATTCTGTGGATGTGGGATATTACCGTACTGCGTAACACATGGAACTCAGGAGAATTTAAATGCAAATTGACATCATCGGTGTACCCATTGACCTCGGCGCGGATCGTCGCGGCGTGGATATGGGTCCCAGCGCGATACGGTATTCGAGCTTGCGCCAACGGCTGGAAGCGCTCGGTCATTCCGTCGAAGACAAGGGCAACATCGAAGTGCCGATCCCGGAGACGTGTTCGATCACCGAACCCAGGCTCAAATACATTGATTGTATTGTGCCGATGAGTCGCCGTATTGCCGGCGCTGTTGCCACATCCATTCAGGGCGGGCGGTTTCCGCTGGTGATCGGAGGCGACCATAGTCTTTCGCTCGGCTCCGTGCGCGGCGCGGCGAAACACAAAAAAATCGGCGTGATCTGGCTCGATGCCCACGCCGATTTCAACACGCACGAAACCACCCCGTCAGGAAATATTCATGGCATGCCTCTCGCCGCGCTGTGCGGACTCGGCGACCCGCGCCTGACCGCCCTCCACGACGAAGCGGTTCCGGTCATCGACCCCGGTAAAGTCGCTATCATTGGCGCGCGCGATCTCGACTCCGGTGAAAAGGACAACCTGCGCTCCGCCGGTGTGCTCGTGCTTAGCATGGAGCAGGTGGACCGCATCGGCATGGTCGCCGCGCTGGAGCAATGCATCGAGCGCGTCAGCCGCGACACAGACGGAATTTACCTTTCGATGGATTTGGATGCGCTCGACCCGCGCTTTGCGCCCGGTGTCGGCACGCCGGTCGCCGGCGGGTTGACCTATCGCGAAGGACATCTCGCCTGCGAGGTCGTTGCGGAGACTGGCAAACTCATCGGCATGGATGTTGTGGAAGTGAACCCGATCCTCGACGAAAGGAATCAAACTGCCAAGATCGCGGTCGAGTTTGCCTGCTCGGCGTTGGGGTCGCGCGTGTGGAGAGGTTGAGCCGCTGAAGATGCGAATCAAGCCGGGGAACTGTAGCAGTTTCATGTCAGAGCAGGAGGCGGGTTTGTCCGCCGGGGGGATACGGTAAAATCGGGTCATGAATCCCATGTATGGACCGATCCTCATCGTCGAGGATGTCCCCAATGTTTTGGAATTGCTCGAAGTGACCCTGAAGTTTAAGGGATATTCTGTGATGACCGCGCGTAATGGGGAGGAGGCGCTCGAAGCGGTTGCCAAACAAAAACCCGCGCTCATCATCACCGATATTTTGATGCCGAAGTTGGACGGGTACGCCTTCGTGCAGAAATTGCGCCTCCACCCGGAAACGCGCGCGATCCCCGTTGTCTTTCTTTCCGCCACGTACGTCACGCCGGAGGACAAGGATTTTGCCTTGAGCCTCGGCGCTTCGCGGTTCATGGAAAAACCGATCGACACCGAGGATTTTTTATTGACGGTTGCCGAACTTGTCACCCAACAGCCATTCACCCAGCCCCTGCCGTTGGATATGGAAAAATTCTATCAGGGGTATCGCACACGCCTTGAAAATAAATTGCGCCATAAAAATACGCAAATCGCGCGCGCCGAGCGCTTACTGGGAACCCTGCCCGCAGATCAAAAACCAGCCTTTGAGGCGCTGTTGCAGCAATCCATGCGCGACCGCGACGAGATCCAGAACGAACTTTACGATATTTATAAAACGCTCGACGAATTGAAAAAATAGAAACTTCAACATGCGGCGGGCGACAACCCGCCGCAACACTTTCAGGGAGCCGTATGCAACCAACTTTAGGAACTGTGGAAGAGCTTGCGCGGGGGGCGGGGAAAATCCTGCGCGATGGCTACAACAAGGAACATCAGGTGAATTATAAGGGCGTAATTGATCTCGTCACCGAGGTGGACCACGAATCGGAGACGTACCTGCTCGGCAGGCTTCAATCGGATTTCGCCGGACACCACATCTTTGCTGAAGAAAGCGGCGTCATTCACGGGGATGATGACCATATCTGGTACATCGATCCGCTGGATGGGACGGTGAATTACGCGCATCACGTCCCCATTTTTTCGGTTTCCATCGCCTACGCGGTTCGCGGCGCCCTGACTTTCGGCGCGGTGTACGACCCGCTTCGCGATGAAATGTTTTCCGCCGAGCGCGGCAAAGGCGCGCGCTTGAATGGCAAGCCCATTCATGCCTCTGTCGCAACCGAATTGCAGAAAAGCCTGCTGGTCACCGGGTTTCCCTATGATACCTGGAACACGCCGCAGGATAATTTTGAAAATTTTGCACGCCTCGCAAAGATGACCCAGGGAGTGCGCCGCCTTGGCTCTGCCGCGCTCGACCTGGCGTACACGGCGGCAGGTCGGCTCGATGGGTTTTGGGAACTCTCGCTCAAGCCGTGGGATGTGGCGGCTGGCGGCTTGATCTGCGAAGAAGCGGGAGCGACCGTCACCAATATTCAAGGAGGGGCAGATTACCTGTCGCCGCCCCTTTCCATCCTTGCCGCGGCGCCCGGCATTCACCGCCGGATGCTGGAAGAACTGGGCAAATCGTGACCCTGCCATCTTCCAGAAAGCGCAAAAGTGTGATGAAATTTAGAGAAAGCCCATCTGCATAGTCAATACAACACCGATGGGCGAAGTACAAGAATGACCAAACCATCCATCCCGATCAGCAAAACGAAAATTATCGTCCCGAATCGACGGCGTGAACTACTCAAACGTCCGCGGTTACTAGATAAGATGAACAAAGACTTGGAGAACAAGTTGATCTTGCTCTCTGCCCCAGCCGGGTATGGAAAAACATCGCTGTTGATTGATCTGGCGCATCAGGCGAAGGTTCCGGTTTGTTGGCTGACGTTGGACCCGCTGGACCGCGACCCACAGCGATTTATGGCATACCTGATCGCGTCGCTTGCCGAGCGGTTCCCTAAAGTGGGCGAAGCCTCCCAACCTTTGTTGAACAACTTAAAGTCAATCGAAAGCGATTCGGAGACGCTTCTCGTCACGCTCACAAACGAACTCTACGAACAGACAGAGGGCGATTATTTTGTGATCATTGATGATTTCCACATCGTGGATGATGTACTGGTGATCTCGTCGTTGGTTACCCGCTTTTTGCAATTGGTGGATGAAAATTGCCACCTTATCATTTCCTCCCGGACCCTGCCTGAGTTGGAAGACGTAAGCCTGATGGTGGCTCGTGAACAGGTAAAAGGGTTGAATCAAGCCGATCTGGCGTTTGAACCCGGTGAAATCCAGGCGCTGTACTCACAGAACCATCGCAAATATTTGCCGGAGGACAGGGCAAGCGAGCTCGTGGAAAAAACCGGCGGCTGGATCACCGGCATTGTTCTATCCGACTCCACCGAGGTGCAAATATCAGGTGCCGGTACGTTTGACTACTTGGGAAAGCAGGTGCTCGACCAGCAACCCCGGCATGTGCGCGAGTTCCTGCTGCGGACGTGCCTGCCGGAGGAATTCAACGCGGAGTTCTGCGAGATCGTCCTGGGTCCGTTTTATGGCGCGCCACAAAACTGGCTCAGCCTGATGGGCTTTATTTTGGATAAGAACTTGTTCGTACTTCCCCTGGAGGATGGACGCTGGCTTCGCTATCATCCGCTCTTCCGCGAGTTTTTGCAAACCCGGTTGCGGGAGGAGCTCCCTGAGGATATTCCACCCATTTTGGAAAGAATGGTCACCGCGCACGAAGCGGCGGGTGAATGGGAAAAAGCGTATTACACCTGCAAACAGTTAAACGACCCGAACGCGCTCGCCGAGTTGATTGAACGGGCGGGCACGCCAATGTTGCAGACGGCGCTGGTCACGCTGGAAGGTTGGATTAACAGCCTGCCTCCCGCCATCGTC
>CAYPCK010000239.1:0-4746 GCA_964409185.1 uncultured Anaerolinea sp.
GAGCCTGTTTCTCAATTTGCCCCAGCCAGGGACGTTTGGCGCGGTGCGGGGAGACGAGCACCCATTCGCCTGTCAGGATGTTGTAGCGACGGTGAGGATTGGTGAGCATGGTCATTCCTTTTCGAAAATAATTTCAACCCATTCGAGGGTTTCATTTTGTTTGAGTTTGAGTATGATCTGATCGGTGAATGCTAGATGTGTTTCGGTCGTGTTGCCGCGCAGATGATGTTCGATGACTCGGGCGGATGTATGTGCGGTTTTGATCGCGCAGCGTCCATCGCCGAATGGCACAATGCCGATGTGGTTTGACGCGCTGATACGATTGTCGTCAAGCGAAGCCACAACGAGTATGAGGTTCGATTCCAGCACATCTTTGTAACCGTTGGGCGTAGGCTTGCCATCGTACTGATGGGTGCGCAGTGCGAGCAGAACGGTCTTGCCGTTTTCGACTCGCTCCCAGGAGGGTGCCAGGCACGCGCGGATTCCCTGCCATTTAGCGTGGATCGGCTTGGTGGTGAAGAACGCCTCTTTCCTAACGAGGGAACTGAGCCCGTTAAATTTGGCAATATGCCGCGCTGATGGTTTTTCCCCGTTCTCGTCGCCGTCGAAACAATGCAGTGATCCGAGGCTGCCCGAGGCGATGGAGTCGAACCAAATATCCAGCGCGGAGTCCCAGTCGTACCCGGAGGAGCTATAGGTGGGCATACCCAACTCGCCGCATAGACTGCTGAAAAAGACTCGGTGGTTGGTTTCAAGGTCGTAATCGCCAACGCAGTAGACCAGGTCGTCGGGGCTGTGTAGATCGTAATAATCAATGAGAAGGGGGGATAGCCCATAGTACATGATGACGAGGTCGGGATTCTCTTCTTTCATTGCGCCTACGATGACTTTCAGCCCTTTTTGCAGGAGACGTTCACCGGCGAAGGTCATGTCTTGCGGGGCGGCGACATCAAGCGAGGGCAGCTCATAACCGAAGTCGAATTTGACCAGGTCGGGGTTGTAGCGACGGATAAATTCTTTGGCTCGTAGGCGCAGCACTTCCTGAACTTTGGGCTGAGACATATCGAAAATGCCGTAATGCGAGGTTTGATGGTCAAGCCAGAGCGTTTTGCCTTCGTGTGTTTGTAATAAGTGAGACTCGTCCAAGCCGAGCGCGGCGGGGTTTTGACAACGCAGGAATGCCGCCCATAAACCGATGTGATAGCCTTGCGCGCGGATTTCTTTTAAGAGATTTTCGAAGTTGGGAAAGCGTTCGGGGTCATGTTTGAGCTCTCCGTGCATCCCTTCCCATTTGTCATCAATGACAAAGGTCTTGGCTTGCATGCCAGAGCGTTGAAGTTTTCTGAAAATCTCGCGTACGAGGTCTTCGGTCAACTGCTCGGGCGGGAGTGCTAAAGCAGACTCAACGCCCCAAGTGTTGTATTGCGGCGCGAGCAGGACTTCTTTCTTTTTTGCAGAATGCGTTTTCGGTGATATGAATTTTTCACGCTGTAAAACTTGGTAATAACTGCGAATGGCTTCATGATAATTTTCGCCGAAGGTGATGAGGAAGCGAAAGCCCAAGGTATCGGGCTTGTGTTTCCATAGGTCGCCGCGCAGGTTGAGGATGGGACTGATGCCGATCTCACGGATCTCCAAACGGAAGTCGCCTTGCGGCAGTTCGGCGAGTCCCCAGCAGACGGCATCCGACTGTAGTTTTTTTGCGCCGATGGCGTTCCAGCGGTCGGAGATGTTGAAGGTGCAGAAGTAATGCGCGGGTAAACCCCATTGCTGGGCGAGACCCGGTCCGCGCATGGCGCCGGAGCCGAGGACGGTGGTGGTGGAGAGGCGCGAGTGTAAATCCACCACCGGGTTGATGTTGGTGCTCATGCACAAGCCGGGCACAACGGCGTAATGGCTGTACATGGACGGCTTGTATGAGTCGCCGTCTGTTTCGGGGAAATAGATGATTTGGACGATGTCGACAGATTCGGGAGAGTTTAGGAGGAGCGGTTCGAGGGAGATAAAGTCTGGGTGGAAGGACCAACTTACAGTTAAGGAAGAAGCGGAACTTTGCCCATGATAGGTGATGGAGATTCGGTCATCCTCGATTTGGTAGGTAGGAGTTGAAAAATCCAGTTGGGGGGTGGCGATGAGCAGAGGGCGGTGATGTGCGCGGCAGATGAGACGCTTTTTTGTATCGTATAGGCTAACGTGATCGGTGGCGGGATCCCATTCCCATAGGTAAGTGGGGGAAATTGCCTCGATTTTGGAAGAATCCGCTGTAATTATTGCCATGGAAACACCTCAAATAGGTTTAACTACTTGACAAAGGGAGGATTTTTTTGTAGACTCATGTTACCGGTCACGTGACCGGTAACATTATATCAAATGGCTACAAACCGCCCTACTATTCGTGATGTTGCCCGTCAGGCGGGTGTTTCTCACCAAACCGTTTCGCGCGTTATCAACGGCAGGGAGGAAGTCTTGCCCGAGACCCGTGCTGTGGTCGAATCTGCGATTGAGCAGTTAGGTTACCGTCCCAGCGCCATCGCACGCTCCATGGCGCGCGGTTTAACTCATACTCTCGCCATTATTTCCCCCAACCTTACAGACTATACCTTTGCCAGTGTCATCGAAGGCGCCGAAGTGGAAGCCCGTCAGCATAATTATTTTGTGTTGTCGTCTTCCGCGTCTGACCCGCTGGCATTCCACGATCTGGTGGATGAACTTGTCGGTCACCGCCGGGTGGATGGGCTGATCGTCATCAACCCGTATGCGGATGATCGTTATATGCACATTCCGAAAGAATTTCCGGTGGTGTTCGTGGGCGCCCGTTCGCATGATGAACTCGTCTGCTCGATCTCACTGGATGATGAAAAGGTGGCGTATGAAGCCACACAGCATTTGATCTCGCTCGGGCACAAGCGCATCGGTTTGATCACCGGTCCGATGAAAGAAGATTGTTCGCAGGATCGTCTTGTGGGCTTTAAGCTTGCATTGACAGAGGCTGGCATTTCGTACGATCAGTCGTTGGTATTTGAAGGGGATTGGTCGGCTTCTTCGGGTCGTGATGCGCTGTTGGATTTTGTGAAGAAGGATAATGTGCCAACTGCCATCTTTGCTCAGAATGACCGCATGGCGATGGGTGTGATGCGCGCTGCGCGGGATGTGAATCTGGAGGTGCCGACTCAACTCTCGGTCATCGGCGTGGACGATATGCCTTTATCTTCTTATTTTGATCCGCCCCTTACGACCATGCGGCAGGATATGCCGTCCATCGGGCAGCTTGCTACGCGGATGCTGTTTAACATTTTACACGGCAAGAACCCTGAAGTTCGCGAATTAAAGTTACCCGCTGAATTGGTTGTTCGGCAATCTACAGTTAAGGGAGGTGATTGAATTAACAAATAAAAATAATGTTCGACCAAATTCGTTCAACGATTGTGTTAAATTCCAAGGAGAAGAATAAAATGAAAAACAAATTGCTCATGAAACTATTGAGCCTGCTTGTTCTCGCTTCGTTTGTTTTGGCGGCTTGTGGCAGCGCTCCTGCTACTGAAGCCATGACCGAAGAGGCAATGACCGAAGCGCCAGCCACAGAAGAAGCTATGACTGAAGCGCCTGCCATGGAAGTCGAACTCCGCTGGCGCACCCGCCCGGACAACCAGGAAGAAATTGATGTGTACAGCCAGATCAGCGAAGAACTGGACGCTGAACTCGATGGCATCACTCTCGTCTACGAGCCCGGCGGTTCCGAAGGAGCAAACTATCAGGATCAGCTCCGCGCTGAAATCGCCGCCGGTACCGCTCCCGATGTTTTCTGGATCCCCGGAACCGATGTGGCTGACTTCGCCACCCGTGGTTTGATCTACAATGCCGCCGAACTCGCTTCCGCGACCGAAGGCTACACTGCCGCCGACTTCTACGAAGGACCCATGTTCCACATGACCTACAACCCTGAGACCGGCGCTTCCGGCGATGGCTCAGGCGCGGTTTGGGGTCTCCCCCGCGACGTATCCACATTCGCTCTCTACCTGAACCTGGACCTGATCGCGGAAGCCGGCGCTGCCGATCCTCGCGAATTGGCTGCGAACGGCGAATGGGACTGGGACGCCTTCCTTGAAGTTGCCCAAGCCACCCGCGCTCTCGGTTCTGACATCTATGGCTACGGCGCGAGCGCCTGGTGGGGTCCGTATGGTGTTTGGTTGAACGCTTCCGGCGGCGGTTTCTTCACTGAAGACCGCGCTGCTTGTAACCTCAACAGCGAAGAGTCCCTTTCCGGTCTCGACTTCCAGCGCTCTCTCTATCAGGACTTCGATGTTGCCGTTCCTTACGGTGAAGACCCCGAACCCGTTTTCCGCGCGGGCAAGGTTGCCATGTTCCAGAACGGCCGTTGGGCTACCCCCGGCGTCCGCACCGTTGATTTCAACTGGGACGTTGTTGAACTACCCACCGGTCCTAACGGACCCGGCAACTGGCTGTTCTGGGGCGCGTATGTGATCAACGCCAACACTGAATATCCTGAAGAAGCCTGGGCTCTTGTTCAAGCGCTCACGACCGCTCAAACCCAGGGCAAGATCTCCGCTCTCGGCGCGAACATCCCCAGCCGCGTCAGCCAGGAAGCTCTCGATGCCTTCCTGACCTTCACCCCGCCCGCTAACAACCAGGCGTTCTTGAACGGCATTGCCCCCGATGCCAACCCCACCGCTGAGGGTCCGTTGTGGGCTGGCTCCTGGCCCGAGTTCGATAAGATTATGGGACCTG
>CAYPCK010000240.1:0-4717 GCA_964409185.1 uncultured Anaerolinea sp.
GCGAACATGAGGGTGAAGCCGCTGGAGGAGAGGACCAGGACGCTGGTCTTGCCGTTTTGATTTGTTTTTTCTGCGGTCATATGAATATGTTTCTTTCAATATATATTCATGTCACCCTGAGCGACAGCGAAGGGTCTCCGAGATAATCGTAGAGATTCTTCGCTTCGCTCAGAATGACAATTAAGAGGGTTTCTCACAGCCCTTGCGGGTGTAGTACCACCAGTTGATGGCGGTGGCGATCACGAAGAACACGACTGCGCCGTAGAAAAATGGAAGCGGGGAGCCAGTGTTCGTGATCGAAGAACCGATCAGGGTCGAGAAGATGAACGGTCCGTATGCCGCAATTGCCGCAGTCCAACCGATGACGCCTGCGCTCTGGCGGGGAGAGTCGGCAAAGATGATGGGATATTGACGGAAGGTGGCGGCGTTGCCGATGCCTGTGAAGAGGAACAGAATCAACATGAAGACCACGAAGAGCGTGAACTGATCCAAAGAAGTGGGCGTGAATAAACCGAGGAACGCCATCGCCAGTGTGCCGACGATCAAGGCGATGCCCGTGATGTGAGTCAGAATTGCGCCGCCGTATTTGTCAGCGACGGGACCAAACAGGATGCGAGCCAGCGAACCGATCAATGGTCCGAGGAATGCATATTTCAGCGGGTCGGGTGCGCCAGGAAAAGTTCCATAGAGTGATTTAATCAACAGGGGGAACGCGGCAGACAACCCTGAGAAAGAACCGAAGGTCATCATGTAGGTGATGGTGCAGAACCAGGTGTGCTTCATCCCGAAGATGTCCATCTGCTCTTTGAAGGAGGCTTTGATGGGAACGCTTCGCAGATAGATCCATGCAAGGATGCCCATGACGATGAGGAAAGGCGCATAAATGAAAGCCGCATTTTGAAGCCAGACCGATTTGGAAACCTCTTTGACGATCATGGTTTGCGATCCGCCCACAATGGCAAAGCCGATGATCCACGGGGTGAGGAATTGCGTGAGGCTGACGCCGAAGTTGCCGATGCCCGCCTGAATGCCGAGGGCTGTGCCTTGTAATTTTTTCGGGAAGAAGAATCTTGTGCTGGGCATGTAGGAGGAAAAGTCGCCGCCGCCGAAGCCCGCCGAGAAAGCCAGCACCATGAACAACCAGAATGGCGTTGCGGGATTCATCACTGCCAGACCGATGCCGATGACAGGGATGAGTTTGAGAAAGGTTGTGACGGTGATAACGTGGCGAGTGCCGTAAATTGGAATCAGGAAGGTGTGCAGAATGCGGAGTGTCCCCCCCGCCAGCCCAGGCATTGCCGCCAGCCAGAATAATTGCATCGTGCTGAATTGGAATCCGATCTGCGGGATGCGCACGACGATGCCGCTCATCATGAACCAAGATGCGAACGACAGGGTCAGCGCAAGCGTTGTGATGGTCAGCGTGCGCCAGGCGATCTTGTTGCCTGTCTCTTTCCAGAACTCGGGGTTTTCGGGTTCCCATTTTGATAACCAGGTGTTGTTCATTGATGTGTGTCTCCGTAAGGTGTTTATGTTATGCAGTCTTTTCCCTCATCCCCAACCCTTCTCCCAAGGGGAGAAGGGAGTCTATCCCCTCTCCCGAAGGGAGAGGGGATAGGGTGAGGGTTACAAACTTGCTTTCCGCCGAGTCCAGATGACGAGTTGGAATCTCCGCCACAGGTACGAGAACGGGAAGGTGGCGATATGCACCAATCGGCTGAATGGCATGAGCGCAAACAAGAGAAAGCCGCTGAGGAAATGTACTTTATGCGCTAACGGCAATGCTGTGACAAATTGCGGCGCGGGTTGGAACACCACCAGCGAGACGATCCACGGCGTGGCGGTGTGAATAAACCAGGTCGCGCCCCAGCGATAGACAAAGGCAAGGATGAGCCCGAAGAAGACCTGCGCAAACAGCAGGGTCAACACGATCCAATCCACGGGCGTGGTGATGGCGCGCAGTTTGGAGGAAATCAACCGCCGGTAGATCAAGATCGCCAGTCCCGCCCACGCCATAATGCCAAGAATTTTTCCAGCCACTTCAGCAAGGTACAGAGTCTCAGGCGTGCTGTGCAGGGCGAACATCACTTTGGGCAGAAAGAAGCCTCCCAAATGAATGAACGTGGTCGGCAGAATTCCGTAGTGCCAGAGCGTCGAGCCCCAAAACTGCAAATCGTTTTCGAGAAACTGCGAAGACAGGCTGGTGAACGAATATTGATTGGTCAGGTAACGATAGATCGTCCCGACGATCCCGATGGCAAGCGCCACATACGGGAACACGACAAAGAACATGATATCAAGCATGGGTCAATTCCTTTTCGCCGATAAGCAACTGATGAAGCGCCGAGAGAAGCCAGAAGTAAGGGTTTTCAGAGTCTGCGCCAAAGACCTTGAGCATTTTTTCCAAGGCGGGTAACACGCCGCTACCGATCAACGCCTGACAAAACTCGCCTTCACGGTTGCTTGAGTCAAGCCCGATGAAGCGCAGGATCACGGCAAGATGATCGGGCAGTTCCTGCCCTGCGGAATAATCGCAAGCATGGTACGCCTCATTCAACTGCGCCATGAATGCGCCGCGTTTATAACTTTCGCCGAACAGGTGATACCCAACATAAGGATAACAAACAGGTTGCATATCGAACGTGATGGTGTACACCTCCCGCATTCGATCGAGGGAAATCTGACCGATGGCGCGGGCGAATTTTTCCAACTCCTTTGCCGCTTCAGGCGGGACCTGAACCTGCTCCAAAAAACCCTGAGCCTTTTCCTGCGTTTGGGCAGACGGATATTCCAGCAACGCGGCAAACGCATCAAACAACATGGATGTTGAATCTTTGGACATGGCTTACAAACCTCTTTGCGCGCCCTGGCTCCTGCCAAACCCAGCCTCCGCTTTGCGCTGTTGCGGATCGTACAATTCCTCAATGTCGCCTTCGCGGCTGTAGGGCGGGATGACGAAGCGCTCCCCATAGTTGGGCAGGGATGTCAGGCGGTAGATGGCTTCGGCTTCTTCGGCAGTCATGCCCGCTTTGGCGAGGGCGGCGTCGGCTTCTTCTTTCGTCACATCGCCGACAGTTTCGGCGCGTTTGTAAATGCGGACGGCGATCATCTTTTGATAGGACTTGATGACCAGTTCATCCTTTCCAGCCGCCAATGTGCGCGACATATAACGGACGGGCACGCGGGCGTTCTCCAGCGAACTGAACAAATCGGTTTCGACGCGTTGTGTACCGTTTGCTCCAGTCGCATTGAGGACGGGCAAAAGCGGCGGCACGTAGAACAACATAGGCAGGGTGCGGTATTCGGGATGTAATGGCAGAGCCAGTTCCCATTCCTTGACGTAACGATAAACGGGCGAGTTTTGAGCGGCGGTGATCACGCCGTCGGGTATGCCGCTTTCTTTTGCGGCGGCTACAACTTTCGGGTCGTGCGGATCGAGGATCATCTCCCGCTGACGCTCGACGAGTTGATCGTCAGGCACTTTGAGAGCGTCGGGAATCTGGTCGGCGTCATACAGCAAAACGCCCAGATAGCGAATGCGTCCCACGCAGGAATGGAAACAGGCGGGGGCTTGTCCCGATTCGAGGCGCGGGTAGCACAGGATACATTTTTCAGATTTGCCCGTTGACCAGTTGTAATAGGTCTTCTTGTATGGGCAAGCCGAAACGCACATGCGCCAGGCGCGGCATTTATCCTGATTGATGAGCACCACGCCGTCTTCGGCGCGTTTGTAGATGGCGCCCGATGGACACGCCGCCCCGCAAGCCGCATTCAAACAGTGATTACAGATGCGCGGCATGTAGAAGTAGAAAAGTTGCTCGATGGAAAAGAGACGCTGTTTTTCTTCAGCGGTCATGCTTTCGAGCAAAGGGTCGTTGACGGCGTAGATGTTCGAGCCGCCGAGGTCGTCATCCCAGTTGGGACCCGCTTCGATGTCAATCGGCTTGCCGTCAATGCGCGAGATGGGACGCGCCGTGGGCTGGTCATTGCCAAGCGGGGAGTTGAACAGGTCGCCGTATTTATACGTCCACGGTTCGTAGTAATCGTCCATCGTGGGCATGGCAGGGTTGGAGAACAGATTGGTAAAGGTCTGCAAACGGTTTTGCAGTTTCAACTTCAATTCGGGATTCTTTGGCTTGTCGTTGAGTTCCCAGCCGCCATGATATTTTTCCTGGTCTTCCCATTGAGTGGGGAAGCCGACGCCAGGTTTTGTTTCCACATTGTTCCACCACATATACTCCGCGCCTTCGCGATCGGTCCAGATGTTTTTGCAGGCGATGCTGCACGTGTGGCAGCCAATGCACTTATCGAGATGAAATACCGTTGAAACTTGTGATCGGATTTTCATAATGTTTTATCCTTTTCACCACGAAGGGGCACAAAGTGTCACAAAGGGAGTACAAAGGGTTTTCCTTCGTGTACCTTAGTGACCCTTCGTGGTAAATATTTTAGAACTCAGGTTTCCCAGGCAACTTGCGTACCAAAATAAACGTGTCACGGTTGACGCCTGTCGGACCCCAGTAGTTGAAGCCATAAGTAAATTGTCCGTAGCCGCCGACCATGAGCGAAGGCTTGAGGTGGATGCGCGTGGGGCTGTTATGTCCGCCTGCGCGTTTATTGCCGCGCATCGGCGACTTGGGCACGCTCACGGTTCGTTCTGGGGCGTGATAGACGATACAAATCCCCGGCGGGATACGCGCGCTGACGATGGCGCGGG
>CAYPCK010000241.1:0-4704 GCA_964409185.1 uncultured Anaerolinea sp.
AAAGGAGAATCCGCAATCCATCGGCGATTGGTTGTTCGGTGTGCCGAACCCGATGGTGTACACGCGGATGCCGCGCAGCGCGGCTTCGTTCGCCGCCATGAACGGCGATGGTCCGGCGTTGCTCGACCCATCGGTGAGCAGGACGATGATGTGGGGTGAAAACTCGGTGGCGGGAGCAAACGAGGAAGCGCCGGTGAAGTCAACCGCGGGGACGGTTTCATCGATTTCGGAAATGGCATCCATGGAGCGCAGGATCGCGCTCCCGATGGCGGTGCGCCGCGCCACAGTGAGATATTGAATCGCGTTATTGAGCATGGTTTTATCTTCGGTGGGCGCTTGCACAAGTTCGGCAAACCCGGCAAATGCCACCACGCCGATCTTTGTGCCCGTCTCGCGGCTCTGTACGAACGTCAACGCCGCCGATTTGGCGGCTTCGATGCGGTTCGGCTGGATGTCGGTGGAGCACATGCTCAACGACACATCCATCGCCAGGATGATGGTGGCGCGGTTCGATGGGACGGTGACTTCCGCAGTCGGGCGCGCGAGGGCGACGATGAGGCTCGCCAGCGCAAGCAGAAACGCGGCGAACGACGCATGCCGCCGCCATGCAGACGACCCTCCGCCCGCTTCGCGCACCAGTGTGAGGCTGGAATACCTCACGACGAATTTTTTCCGTCGCCTCAACAACCAGGCGTAGCCGATGATGAGCAACGGAATCAAAAACAACAACAGCAGAGAGGATGACCACAGGAACGTCATGGCACACGCCCGAACCACAGCAGGGACAAAACGCCGCCGATCAAAAATAACAAACTGCCCAACGCGCCGAACAATGACGTGACTTCCATCTCTTCGGTACGGATGGAAAGTTTCGGCTCGAGATCGTTGTAAATCTGGCGCAGTTGGTCTTCGTTACCGGCGTTGTAATACTGTCCGCCGGTGGTCGAGGCAACTTCCCGCAACAAGGATTCGTTCAAATGCGAAACGATTGTGAGTCCTTCCACCGTGATGACCGCGCCTTCCGCACTGCCCACGCCCACGGTGTAAATGCGCACACCGAGATCGGCGGCGAGGTCTGCCGCGGCGACGGGGTCGGGAGGCGTCTGCGTGTTTTCACCGTCGCTCAGCAGGATAATCGCCGAAGAGGGGTACCAGCCTTCGGGAGCTGAACCAATTTCAGGTCCGGAAGGATCCGCCGCGACCGTCGTCAAAAACGGAGGATCGCCCGCGGTCACAACGATCGAGTTGAGCGAAACGAAAATTCCGTTTGCCATGGCGGTGCCGCGACGCGGGACGAGTCGCTCGATGGCGGCAATAGTTTCCGGGCGGTCATTCGTTGGCGCAAGCACCGAGATGCCGCCGTCGCTGAAGGCAACGATGCCGATCAACACGCTGGCTGGCTGGTTCTGGACAAAATCACGCGCCGCGGCTTTGGCGGCTTCCATACGTGTGGGCTTGAGATCGTCGGCAGACATGCTCCCGGACACGTCGAAGGTGAGGATGACCGTGCCCTCCACTTTGGGCAGGCTGATCACCGCCACGGGCCGCGCCAGCGACACAACGAGGATGACAATGCCGGCAAGGAAAAGATATGCGGGCAGATTTTTACGCGGCTGTGCGGAGGAACTCGCCGGGATTCCAAAACTCCCGAATCGTAACGCGGCTTCGCGCCTCCGCTTTTGGATTCGGTTGTACGCGAACACCATCAACGGGACGAGGAGCAGGAGGTAGAGTAAGGGCGACCAGAGGAAGGACATGATTTTTGGTTTAGTTGGCGTTCTCTAACGCCAACGGATGCGCAAGAGAGCGCATCCTACGCACTTCAACTTTTCCTCACTTGCTGTCTTCGCTTTGCAAAACGCACGATGGAGCGTACGAGGTCGTCGTCGGTGGAAAGAGTCATCACGTCCACGCGCGCGCGCTGGAACGCGTCGTTCAGATCGGATTCGCGTTTGTTCGCGGCATCGAAGAACCGCCTGCGAAACTTCTGGTCGTGCGTATCCACGAACATCTGCTCGCCGGTCTCGGCATCCTCCATCACCATCATGCCCACGTCGGGCAGGTCGCTTTCGCGCGGGTCGAGCAGGCGGATGGCGATCACTTCGTGGCGTTGCGCCAGCAGGCTCAACGATCGTTCCCAGCCCGGCGCGCTGATGAAATCGGAGACCACGAACACGAGCGAGCGGCGCTTGATCGAATTCAATGCGCTGTCGAAAAAGGATTTGAGATCGGTGAACGGCGCGCGAGCCAGACGCGGTTGTTTGAGCAGGTCGTTCACCAGCCGCAGGACTTGAATCCTGCCGCCTCGCGCCGGGACGGTATGCTGGATGCCCTTCCCCAGCATCATCGCCCCCACACGGTTGCCATGACGCGTGAGCAACCGCGCCAGCACGGTGACAAATTCGACCAGCAGGGTGCGCTTCTCGCGCTTTTCGAAACCGGTGCCAAAATCCACGGATGGCGTGAGGTCGAGTAAAAACCAGGCTGTCACCTCGCGGTCTTCATGATATTGCCGCACATACGGCGTATCCATGCGCGCGGTGACGTTCCAATCGATGTAGCGGATATCGTCGTTTGGCAGATACTCGCGCAGGTCGGCAAAGTCCACGCCGAAACCGTAGAACAGGGTGCGGTAGTCGCCCTGCAACAAACCGTCCAGCCGGCGGATGACGTTCCAATCGAGACGGAGCAGAATCTGCTCAGGCGTTGATGTTGACGTGTTCATGCAGTGGGACTACGGGAATCGGGATACGATCCAAAATCTTGTTGAGCAAATCGTCGCCGGTCACATTTTCGGAGAGGGCTTCATACGAGAGCACGAGGCGATGGCGCATCACGTCGAGCGCCATATCGAGCACGTCTTGAGGCAGGGCATACATTCGTCCGCGCACGAATGCCAGCGCGCGCCCGGTGAGGATCAAGTTAATCGAGGCGCGCGGGCTGGCGCCGAACATGATGTACTTTTGCAGTTCGCCCAATCCCACTTCCGCCGGTTTGCGCGTGGCGGTCACCATGCGGACGGCGTATTCCATCAATGCGGGGTCCACGTACACTTTGTCCGCTTCCTTTTGCAAGGCGACGAGTTGTGCTGTCGTCAGCGTTTGCTGAACAGCCTGCAATGCCCCGGTCATCCGTTCCACGATGACGAATTCCTCCGTCGAGGTGGGGTAGCCAACCAGCACTTTGAGCATGAAGCGGTCCACTTGCGCTTCGGGGAGCGCGTACGTTCCCTCCGTCTCGATGGGGTTTTGAGTCGCGAGCACCAAAAACGGATTCGGCACCTTGTGCGTTTCGCGCCCGATGGTCACCTGCTTTTCCTGCATCACTTCGAGCAACGCGCTTTGCACTTTGGCAGGCGCGCGGTTGATTTCATCTGCAAGCAAAAGATTCGTGAACACGGGACCGAGCGAGGTCTCGAATTTGCCAGTCTTCTGGTTATAGATGCGCGTGCCCACCAGATCGGCAGGGACAAGGTCGGGTGTGAATTGAATCCGTTTGAATTCGCCGCCGATGGATTCGGCGAGCGTTTTGATCGCCATGGTCTTTGCCAGCCCCGGCACGCCTTCGACGAGGATGTGTCCGCGCGCGAGCAACGCGACGATCATCCGCTCGAGCAAATGATCCTGCCCGACGATGACCTTCTTCACTTCGTACAGGACTTTTTCCATCGGTGTTCGGTTTTCAGAATTTTTTAGCGCCATGAAATTCTCCAATTCTCCGGTCTCGGTACGCTTCGCTCAACCCTGCTCGACCAACAGTAATTACCAATTACGCAAAACAACTCTCCCAATTCGCTAATTTACCAAAGCGGTGGTTTCGATACCTGACGCTGTAAGCGCCACTACTCAACCACCAAACAGCCATTTACGCAATACAATCTCCAGTCTCCAATCTCTGATTTTAATACGGCGGCGACCCACCCCCGCCCGCCGCCGCGCCGATCGGCACGGCAAACCCGACGCCCACGAAATACCCGGTCTCCGCCGGGCTGACGATTCCCATGACGATGCCAATCACATGCCCGTTGCGGTTTAATAGCGGACCTCCCGAATTGCCCGGGTTTGCCGCCGCATCGAATTGGATCAAACCCTCGACGGCGCGATTACTGTCCGGTATGTGAAACGTGCGATCGAACCCCGAGATCACCCCCGAACTCATCGAAGCGAACAAACTGAACGGATGCCCCACCACGTACGCCTCATCGCCGACGCGCATCGCACCGGGGTTGCCCAACACCGCCGGCGCCCACATTTGCGGGAGCGTCAATGGTTGTAGAACGGCGATATCGATCTCGGGGAACGAATCCACTACCTCCGCGGTCGATCGGCTGCCATCCGTAAACAGGACGGTGATCTCCACCGCCGTGTCGATCACGTGCAGGCTGGTGAGGATCTGCCCGCTGTCGTTGAAGAGCACGCCGCTCCCAAGCGAATCATCCTCGTTATCGCCGTCGTTGGCGCCCTTCGCTTCCACAGCGACCAGCGACGGCAATATGATCTGGTAGACATTCGCTGAAAAGGCGGCGCGCGGCGTCGCCGATGCCATTGCGCTGGCAATGGACCGATTCACCTCGGATTGTGTGACGTGATTGGATGGGAAAAGAAAATGGAACAGGTTGATCGCAAGAAATGCCGCAAGTACACCCGAAACAAAAGGCAATGCCCCCCGCACCCGCCGTATCTGCGCCAAACGTGAAGCGTTCGT
>CAYPCK010000242.1:0-4688 GCA_964409185.1 uncultured Anaerolinea sp.
CTCCCATCTGCGGACCGACCGCCTTGCGCATCAACTCCACATCGTGAACGGTCGCGCCGCCGCCTGCAAAGCCTGTAGACGTTTTGACAAAGTCCGCGCCTGCTTCTTTTGAGGTGAGGCTCGCGATGGTTTTCTCTTCATCGGTCAACAACACGGTTTCAATGATCACCTTGACGATTGCGCCGCGAGAATGCGCCGCTTTCACCACGCCGCGAATGTCTTTGGCGACCGTATCCAGATCGCGCGCTTTCAACGCGCCGACGTTGATCACCATGTCAATTTCGGTCGCGCCTTGCTTGATTGCTGTTTCTGTTTCAAAGGCTTTCGTCTCTGACGATGTCGCGCCGAGAGGAAAGCCGATCACCGTGCAGACTTTGACATCCGAGCCTTTGAGCAATTCCGCGCACAGGCTTACCCAGGTCGGGTTCACACAGACGGACGCGAAACCGTACTTCCGCGCTTCGTAACAGAGTTGGGCGATTTCCTGCTGAGTGGCATCGGGCTTGAGAAGCGTGTGGTCAATCATTTTCGCAATCGCCATCTCCTGCGGAATTGCCCCCAGCGTGGACGACACTCTCTCCGCGCCCGCACTGACCACATTCCCGACATGATCGAAGCAAGTACGCACGCACAACCCGTCGGCACAGTCGAATTTGCAGTGATAGGCTTCAGGGTTGCTGGCGCGCGCCTCTTCTTCCATCATCGCGCCGATCACTTCGTGGGTGATGATTTCGACAAGTTGTTCAACGAGTTTTGGGTCGCGTTTGGTCATCTTTTTATCTGGTGGTCGAGTAGTGGCGCTGCAAGCGCTACGTATCGAGACCGCCACTTTTCAAGTCAGCGAGTAATTTGCCTGTTACCTGCTGGTTTCGATACGCCCCGCCACGAGCACGCGGGGCTACTCAACCAGCAGATTATTTCAGGTATTGTTTCTCCACCGATTTTATCTTATCCACGCGCTTTGTGTGGCGGTCGCCGCCGAAGTCGGTCGTCAGCCAGACTTTCACGATCTGCTTCGCCAAATTGACTCCGATCAAGCCCGCGCCGAGGGTCAGCACGTTCGTGTCGTTGTGCTCGCGGCTGTTGATCGCGGATGATACATCGTACGCCATCCCCGCGCGGACGTTAGGTACTTTGTTCGCCACAATACAGCTGCCGATCCCCGCGCCGTCGATCATGATTCCCCGCCACGCGCGACCCTCCCCCACCATCTGCGCGACGGAATGGGCAAAGTCGGGGTAGTCCACAGGCTCTTTGTTGTTCGTGCCAACATCCATGACGACGAAGCCCAACGACTCGATTTCGGTTTTGAGGATGCCTTTCAACTCGAATCCGCCGTGGTCCGCGCCGAGGGCGACGATTCGCTTCCCTACTGGCGAGGCAGGCGCAGGTTCGGGTTGAGGCGAGCCCGACACACTGTTGACCACATTTTTCACGATCTGTCGGATTTCGGAGTCGTTCATCGGTTCGATTATACAGCAGTATAATCGCCCGAAAGGACACCGCATGAACCAACTCACTTCACCGACATCCGATGAATATGCCGAATTTTACGCGGGCTACATCCAACGCGCGGCGACGCGAGGCGATGTGCTCGCCGCGTTGCCGAAGCAAATTGACGAAATCAAATCCGCGCTTGGAAGTCTCACCGATGAACAAGGATTGTTCCGCGACGCGCCGAAGGAGTGGTCCATCAAGGAAGTGATGGGACATCTCAACGATGTCGAACGCGTCTTCTCGTACCGACTCCTGCGCGTCTCCCGCAACGACGCGACACCGCTCCCCGGCTTCGAGCAAGATGATTATGTGCGTGAAGCAGGGTTTGACAAGCATCCACTGAGCGAATTGATCGAAGAGTTCGAGTATCTCCGCCGCGCGAACATGCTCGCCATCCAAAATATGAGCGGCGAGTCCGCGCTGCGAGTCGGCGCCGCCAGCGGACATCCCGTCAGCGCGCGGGCATTGATCTACATGCTGGTCGGTCACGTGGACCATCACATGGAAAGTTTGCACGAAAAATATCTTCCGCCGTTGAGACAATAACAAATGATTCAACCGCCTCCTCCCCTTCCTCCACTGACCTTATTGGGGCTCGGCACGATGACGCTGATGATCGGCATCACCTTTCTGATGCAGGCGATAGCCATTGCGTTCAGTTCCGTCGCCGTGAGGGAATATCGCGGCGTGCGGTTCTTTTTTCTCTCCACGCTTTCGATGTCTGTGGGGTATTTCCTGCTCCTTTGGCATCCGCAAATCGGATTCGCGATCGGGATCGCATCCAACTTCGCCATCTATACCGGCAATATGCTCCTGTATCTCTCGGTCTGCCAGTTCACAGAGACGCCGTATCAACGCTGGGTCGCCTATGGATTGATCCCTCTTGGGTATCTCGGGTTGCTCCTCACCTTCGTCGCGCCTCTGCCGATTTTGTGGGTCACCGAATCGGTCAACACACCGTTGAGCATTGCCAGCGCGTATGTGTTGTTGAAGTCCGATCACCGCGCGTATCGTCTGAGCGCGTACGTTACCGCGATACCGCTCGTGGTTTATTCGCTGGTTTCGTTTGCCCGCCTCATTTTCGGTTTTCTTCCGCAGGGCGCGCCCGGGGCTGGTAACGAATCGCAGGCGCCGTTTGTGCTGATGGTTTTCATCCTCAGTTTCTTGTGGACGGCGGGCTTTATCCTGATGATCAGCCAGCGGCTGCAGACGCATCTCAACGAGCTCGCCATGAACGACATGCTCACGCGCGTCCGCAATCGCCGCGCGATGCACGAACTGCTGAATTACGAACTCAGGCGCGCCGAGCGCGAGGTGAAGGATTTCTCGATCATCCTGCTGGATGTGGATCACTTCAAACGCGTCAACGACACGTACGGGCACGACGTCGGCGATGAAGTATTGAAATGGATGGCGCAGCACCTGCAACTCTCCTCGCGCATTCAAGACACGGTCTCGCGCTGGGGCGGCGAGGAATTTCTCATCCTGCTGCCAAGCACCACGCTGGAAGAGGCGGTCGAGGTCGCGGAGCGGATGCGTTCGCATATCGAAAACACCTCTTTTTCATTCAAAGATGTCACTGTGAACGTCACCTTCAGCGCGGGCGTATCGTTTTCGAGGGAGCATCAAAACGTGGATAAGTTGTGCAAGGTTGCCGACGCCGCGCTCTATGTCGCCAAGCGCACGCGCAACCGCGTCGTTTCGCAGGAGCAACTCTCGCAAGAAGCATGACGATGACAACACCCTACTTTATCGAACCGTTCGTTGACACAGGACTCGGCAACTCCGCGTACCTGATCGGATCGCACGACACCAAACAGGGGATTTTGATTGACCCGCTTCGCGACGTGGACCGATACCTGCATACCGCGTCCCAGCTTGGTCTTACGCTGACGCATGTCCTCGACACGCACCTGCACGCGGACTTCGTCTCAGGCAACCGCGAGATCGCGCACCAAACGGGCGCAGTGATCGGCGCGAGCGCGGAGGCGAAGGTTGGCTTCGATCATAAACCGCTTGATGAAGAGTCGGCCATTGACCTCGGCGCGTTCCAACTCCGCGTGATGACGACACCCGGTCACACGCCCGAACACATTTCGTTTTTGCTCGTCGAACCCGACGGTAAAACCCCATCCGCGTTGTTCAGCGGCGGCGCGTTGATCGTCGGCGGCGCGGCGCGGACGGATTTGCTCACGCCCGAACTGACGCGTCCGCTGGCGAGCCGACTCTTTCACACGATTCACGACAAGTTGTTGAAACTACCCGATGAAGTGAACGTCTTCCCCACACACGGCGCGGGATCGTTCTGCGTCGCACCCGTTTCGTCGGAACGCACGTCCACGATTGAGAATGAACGCAAGACAAACGCGCTCGCGCTGGCAAAAAACGAAGATGAATTCATCAAACGCTCGCTGGCAGGCTTGCCCCTGTACCCAACGTATTACAAATACATGCGCGAGATCAATCAACGCGGCGCGAAAATCCTGGGCGGTGTTCCCGTCTTGAAACCGTTATCGGCAAGCGAAGTCAAGTCATTGATGGATGAAGGCGTTGTCGTTTTGGATGTCCGCCACCAGAAAGCGTTCGGCGCGGGACACATCCCCAACTCGTTTGGCATCCGCGTGGACGCGCCGCTCGTCGTCTGGGCGGGTTGGGTGATTCCGTTCGGGAGCCGAATCATCCTCCTAGGGGAAAACGCAGACGAAAGGGCGGAGGCGACGCGGCAACTCATCCGCATCGGTTATTATGATTTGGCGGGATACGTCGCTGGCGGAATTGACGCGTGGGCGCGGGAATATCCCGTTGAAACGATCCAAAGTTGGACTTCCAAAGAATTGCGCGAACGATTGAACGAGGTGATGCTGGTTGATGTGCGGCGACTCTCGGAATGGGACAGCGGACACATCGCGGGCGCGATCCATTTTGAGGGCGGACGCATCCCGTGGGAAGAGTTAAATTTCCCGATGGACAAGCCGCTGGCGATTCAATGCGCGAGCGGTAACCGTTCGATGGTGGCGATCTCTGTGCTGAAGCGGCGCGGATATCAAAACGTGATCCAAGTGGATGGGGGCATCAACAAGTGGAAGATGAACGGGTTTGAGGTGGTGAGGGACAACCCGCCGTTGATAAAAATTTAAAATCGTTCGGTTGGGGTCTGAGACCCCAACCGAACAAAACATTTATGCCGACGC
>CAYPCK010000243.1:0-4686 GCA_964409185.1 uncultured Anaerolinea sp.
GAGAAGCTGGGCGTCCCGGTCTTCGAATCCACTGCGGAGGCGCAACGAGCCTCGTGGGCGGAACCTCCGCTTCCGCGCTTTCCGCGCCGCGCCCCGGCGAAAAACCTGAGAGAAAAGCGCGAGCAGGCTCAGGTCCGGGAAGAGGCGTGGCGCGCGCACCCGGCAACGCGGATTCTCGCGTTCCTCACGGGCGTGATGGGTGTTCTCGCCATCGTCGCGTTGTTCGTCCCGCGCGCGCAAGTCCGCTTGAAGCCGGTCACGCAGAGTCAAAGCATTGTCCTGCCGGTGATTGCCGACCTCGATTCAGAATCGATAAGCATCACCGGGAATATTCCCGCCCGCGAAAAACGAATCCTGCTCGATGGCACGCAAACGGTGATCGTGACCGGCGAAACTGCGATCCCGCAAGCCAGCGCAACGGGAGCGGTCGAATTCAGCAACCTCACGCAGGAGGCAGTGGCGATACCGGCCGGCGCCATTGTGACTGCCGGCGAGATTCGATTCGAGACCACGGAGGATGTGGTGGTCCCGGCCGGTGTGCGAAAAAAGATCGAAGCGCAAGTGCAGGCGCTGGATGGCGGGCTGGCGGGCAACGTGGACGCGGAGACGATCAACGCTGTGGAAGGCAGGCTGGGGCTTTCAGTATCTGTGACCAACCCAGAGCCAATCAGCGGCGGGCGCGAACTTGCCTCGGTGCAAGCGAGCGACGCCGACCGCCTGCGTGCCCGCGACCTGTTGCTGGAATTTTTTACGGATGAAGCGCAATTGAAATTTTTGAACGAAATTGAATCGGGTGATATTCTCTTTGAGGAAACGATCACACTTTCGCAAATCCTTTTGGAAGAATACGACCCGCCTGCCGGTGCGGCTGGAACGACGGTGACGTTGACCATGCAAGTGGAGTTTACCGCGCGCTACGCCTCCGCTTCCGACGTGAGCGAGCTTGCCTCGCTGGCGTTGAACGCGTCTCTGCCTGCGGGTTTTCACGCCGCTTCCGCCGCGGTGATGATCGAATCCGCCGGCACGCCTGCGCTGGACGAAAACGGTTCCGCGCGCTGGCAGATTCGCGCGGAGAGACAAATTACCCAATCCGTTGACGCGGCGCAAGTCGCATTTTTGATTCGCGGCTTGAGCGTGGATCAAGCGCGCTCCCGTTTGGATGACTCGTTCGCGTGGGAAAGCAAGCCTGAGATTTCGATGCTCCCCTCGTGGTGGCGATGGATTCCGCTGTTGCCGTTTCGAATTGAAGTAGTGACCGAATGATCTTTAAGATTAGCCACAGAGACTCAGAGACACTGAGAAAACCATTTGAAAATCTCTGCGACTCTGTGACTCTGCGGCAAGTGCCGCGTGATTTCATATGCGAATCTTAGCAGTTGATCACGGCGAAAAGCGGATCGGTCTCGCGCTCAGCGACCCGACTGCAACGATTTCCAGCCCGCTGAAAGTCATCGAGCATGTGTCACGCATTCTTGACGCGGCGCTGGTGGCGGAGATTGCCTCCAAGAACGAGGTCGGTTTGATCGTCGTCGGTCAATCCTTCGATGAGGAAGGCAAGCCGAATCTCGCTGGCAGGCGTGCCGCGAAATTCGCGGATGCGTTGCGCGCTCAAACTCAAATCCCCATCGAGTTGTTCGATGAATCGTTCAGCACACAGGACGCGCGTTCAACTGTTATTGAAATGGGCCTGTCGCGCAAGAAACGCGCCGGTCATCATGACGCGCTCGCGGCGGTGATGATACTTCGTACATTTTTAGAGTCACGGAAGTAAAATTTACTTCGTATTGCATACTGCGTAAGGTAAGATGCAAGTCACGGATTCCATCGCATCTACCTGCTTACGTGCGTACGTGTTTACCTCTTCCCATGCGAAAACTTCTCCCAATTCTCCTGCTCCTCGCAATCCTTGCCTGCCTCTTCCTCGCTTTCGTGAGCATCCCCTCCGAGGCATCGCGCATCTACGGACCGCCCGCGGCGTGGTTGACGATCACGCAAAAGGCGCAATATTCCGCGCGCATGCTATGGTACGACGGTCTGCTCACGCGCCCGCTTAGCCCGACCGGCATCGAGCGGAGTTTTCGAATCGACCCTGGCGATTCCGTCAACGTCATTGCGCAACGTTTGCAGGATGCGGCATTGATCCGCGATGCCGATTCGTTCCGCGCCTACCTGATCTACTCCGGGTTGGATACCTCCATCCAGGCGGGGGAGTATCGCTTGAGCGCGGCGATGTCCGCCATCGAGATCGCGCGCGAAATTCAGGATGCCACATCCACCGAAGTGGAATTTGTCATCCTGCCCGGCTGGCGGATGGAGGAGATCGCCGCTTCGCTTCCCACCTCCGGCTTGGCGATCACACCCGATGAATTTCTCGCCAGTGCGCAGACTCCGCCCGACGATTTCGATTTTCTCGACGGCGCGGACTCCGCCGAAGGATTCTTTTTCCCCGACTCGTACATCCTTGCGCGCAACACATCCGTCAACGAGTTGATGGATGAACTCCTCCGCAATTTTTCGCTTCGGCTTACTTCCGAGTTGACTCACGGCTTTGAGGAGCAGGGACTTACAATTTACGAAGCCGTAATCATTGCCTCCATTGTAGAGCGCGAGGCGGTGCAAGACGAAGAGAAGCCGTTGATCGCATCCGTGTATTTGAACCGGTTGAACATCGGCATGAAACTCGATGCTGACCCGACCGTGCAATACGCGCTGGGCTACGATTTTGCCGAAGACACGTGGTGGACGAACCCGCTCAGTTTGAACGACTTGCAATTCGACTCGCCGTTCAACACGTACGCGTACGCGGGTCTGCCGCCCGCGCCGATTTCCAACCCCGGCTTGGATTCACTGCAAGCGGTCGCGTTCCCCGCTGAAACGCCCTTTTATTTTTTCCGCGCGCGCTGTGACGGTTCGGGATATCATTCCTTTGCTGAAACCTTCGAGGAGCATGTCGCGAACGGGTGCGAAAAAAGCAATGATGATTAAAATTGAACCAAGACGAATCTTTTCAACAATTGTCAAGATTATCTTCTTGGTTAATTATGCGCTGGTAACTATATTTTTCTTGGTTTATCTGAACCGGCATGACACAGGTGTCATTGATTATGGTGGTTGGCGAAGTATGGCAATAGGCGGAGTAGTTATAGGTCTTATTGTATTATTGCTGATAGATTGGATCCACCAGTGGCGGGTGTTTCAATTCCAAAGCAAGCTCCTTTTCATCATACAACATATTGTCTTGAGTTGTATTTTCTTGGCGGGTAGTTTCTCTCTAGGTTGTGCAATTGAAGTTGTTGTTGAGGTTCATAGTATTACTGGTATCATCTCAATTCTGCCGCTGCTTTTTGTAATTCCTCTCATGGCGGCTTTCTATTTTCTCATGATGATTCCATTTGGTGCCTACCTGGGGTTCACAAACGGATTGTTGATGCTTTTCATTCGCGTGTTTCATGCGCCTTTAGATAATTTAGATTAACGCTTTCGCATCTCATCCCACACTTCCATGGCGGGTTTGGGGGAGCGATCGGGGTTCAAGAAGCCGATGAACGCGAAATTGGAGAGGCCCTCGGCGTCTTTGGGGTCGCGTCCTTGTTTTGCCATTTCTGCCGCGTAGGAATCCATGTTGAAATCGGTGAGAATGGTGTTGACCCAGAATGCGAGGCGAGGTCCGAGTTGATCATGAACCGCGTTCAGATAAATCACCTGATCCTCTTCTGAACCTTGCGCGAAGCCGACAGCTCGGGAGGAGAATCCGCCCTCCGCAATGGCGAGCGGCTTTCCCGTCTGCGAGAGAAGCGGGGTGTAATAGTCCGCAGGGATTTCGGAAGCGGAGGAAAAAACAAAATACGGATACGACGAGATCACCCACAAATCCAGATTCGGTTCGAAGGCTTCGATCTGTTCCCAATTCGGGCTGAGTCGCGTGCGGTTGCCCTCTTCGGGCTGGGGGAACATGTTGTTGAGGTCGTCCCACTGAAACGAGACGAAGATCTGCGTTGCGGGCGCTTCGGCTTTGACGAGCGCGTAAATTTCGTTGTACAGGCTGACGAAGTTTTGCGCGTCGTCGGGATGCGCATCCATGTAGGTGTTGATCTCGGAAGCGAGACCGAGGTAACGCGGCTGGAAGGTGCGCACGACCCACAGCGCGTAATTTTTGTACGCGCTTCGCACATCGGGATTCGCAAAACTCGCCTCCCACCCTGCGGGCAGACCGATGAATTTTTTTCGATCCAGCCCGTTGAGCGCATCAATGACGAAGATGTATTCGAGGTTGTTTTGGTTTGCGAGTTTGACTTGGTTGATGAGGTCGGTGCGGGTCTGCGAGTCTTTGTCCATGCCGCCATCGGTGAAATCCTCCCACGCCGTGTTTTGCTGGATGAGAACAAAGTCGCCATGCGCGTTCATATCCTTGTAGAGTTGGAAGATGCTTTCGAGAGTCGCTTCGGGAGGGGAGGGGAAGAATCCGTACGCGGTTTTGCCTGAATCGAAAATGGAATCTTCAGGGTACGCGGGAACGCTTCCGCCGTTGCAGGCGAGGGAGGAGATGAGAAGGATAGTAAAGGCGAGGAAAAGTCGGTGCATGGTGATAATCCTTTGTGTTGTGTCACTCTGAGGGAGCGATAGCGACCGAAGAGTCTCGCGTGCCGTGGAAGAGATTCTTCGCTTCGCTCAGAATGACATTACAAA
>CAYPCK010000244.1:0-4657 GCA_964409185.1 uncultured Anaerolinea sp.
CGAAGGTTTGAACGACCGGGAAGATTCCCCCCGCCCGCAAAAGATCGTTGAGGAGATCAACAGCCTCGTCGGCGTGCAGTTGCGCCTCACCAACGAACAGATGCGAACCCTCGGCGAGGATCCCTCGTCGGCTAAAGAGGGTATCCGCCGGCTGGTGGAAACACACCTGATCGGCAACGCCGTGGCGCGCATCGTCAATGCGGCAACCAAACGGACGGGCGAGTCGCTGGGTGAAAAATTCGAAATCTCAACCTGGGACGAGACCGCCGACAAACTACTCGAAGCCGCGCAAGACGCGCTCACGCGCAGGCAGGAACGACTGAACAGCCAGATCGCCCACGACATCGAAACTCTCATGCCCGCGGCAGTCAACGAGACAACGACACTTCAATTGTTGCTCTCGCTCTCGCAAGCCGCGCGGACGTTCTTCGACCAGAAGACGCATCGGCAAGTCAAACGGGTGTTCACGCGGTTCAGTTACGTTTTCCTCATTGCACAACTGCTTGAAGAACAAGAGGCTGAGGCGATCACCGAAGATGTGTTGACTCATCTCGAAGCCGCGGAAACCGCGTTACGCGCGGCGTGGGGCGAGCGCGAGTACAACCGCCTCGCGGCGAACGCGCAAAAACTCGGCGATTTCGGCATCCCAGCGAAACAAGCCTTCGGGGAGGAACGGCTGAACGACGGAGTATCAGGCATAACGGAGTCTGACCGCGCGGCGTTGGTTGAATCCATCGGCAGGTACGTCCTCAATGAAGTCCATCGGCAACTCCTGCTGAGCGCCACATCCGAACTGTGGGTGGATTATCTGACACGCATCGAAGCCTTAAGGGTTTCGATCGGCATGGAGGCTTACGCCCAACGCGACCCGCTGGTACAATACAAAGGACGCGCATCGGAGATGTTTACGCAATTGATCGACGATATCCGGGGGTTGGTGATTAGTCGCGTGTTTGCGTACCAGCCGAGACCCGTTGTAATCACACCCGTGGAATCGACCGACGCGCCGGCCACGGTATTGCAAGGGACAGGCACGGACAAAAATCGGAAGAAAAAACGTCGAAGACATTAGACATGAGCACCATCGAACGAGTCACCGCTTCGCTGAACACGTATCGCGCGCTCCCCAAGGTAGAGTTGCATCGTCATCTCGAAGGTTCGCTACGACTCGACACCATGCTCGATGTCGCCCGCCAGCACGGCATCACCATCCCGGCGGATGTGTTGCGATTGAGTACGCTCGTGCAGATTCAAGACGAGGACAAATACACGTTTCAGAATTTCCTCGGCAAGTTCAACACCCTCAGGTTGTTCTATCGCTCGCCTGAAGTCATTCATCGCATCACGCGCGAAGCCATCGAGGATGCGGCGAAGGATAACGTGAAATACATGGAATTGCGTTTTACGCCGGTCGCGCTCAGCCGCGCGGAACGCTTCCCACTCCACGATGTGATTGACTGGGTGATCTCCAGCACGAAAGAAGCATCGAAGAAACACGGCGTGACGGTCAAGTTGATCGTCTCGGTCAACCGGCACGAAAGCGCGGAACTGGCAGAGCAGGTCGCGTGGCTCGCCGCGGACCACATCGAAGATGGGATCGTCGCGATGGACCTGGCCGGCAACGAAGCGGACTTCTCCTCCCAGCCGTTCTACGGAATATTCAAAGAAGCGAAGCAGGCGGGTTTGCACGTCACCATCCACGCGGGCGAATGGGGTCCCGCCTACAACGTGAAAGAAGCCATCGAAGAGATCGGCGCGGAGCGGATCGGTCACGGCGTGCGCGTGCTGGAGGACGAGTCAGCCACCGCGCTGGCGCGTGAACGCGGCACCGCCTTCGAAGTGTGCATCACCAGTAATTATCAATCGGGCGTGTTCGAATCGCTCGAAACGCATCCGCTGATGAAGATGCACGAAGCGGGGTTGAATGTTACAATCAATACCGACGACCCAAGTATCTCGCGCATCACGCTCAGCCACGAATACTACACCGCCTGCGAAGACCTGCACATGCCGCAACCGACGTTGAAACAACGCGTTATCGCCGCGGCGCAGGCGGCTTTCATCGGCGAGACCGAAAAAGGAAAACTGATAAAGCAACTGGAAAAGGATTTGAAGTTATAATACGCACCACACAGCAAGGATGGCAAAGGCGCTCCTTTGTGTTCTTCGCACGATTAGTGGTTTTGGAAATGCTGACTGAAGTCAGCGCTCCGAAAATTCACACCACCAAAGGAGAACCTTATGACTGATCTGTTTAAAGCACGTGATGTTTTGAAAGTGGGGAAAAAGGAATACGCCTTCTATCGCCTCGATGTATTGGAAAAAGCGGGTCTGACCCAACTTAGGCGGCTTCCCTACTCGATCCGTATCGTGCTGGAGGCGGCTCTGCGTCAATGCAACGACAAGGAGATCACGCAAGAGGATGTGAAGAACATCGCATCGTGGACAGCCAAAGGCGCGCGCCCGGGCATCCCCTTGCTCCCTGCGCGCGTCGTCATGCAGGATTTCACTGGTGTGCCCGCCGTGGTTGACCTCGCCGCGATGCGCGCCGCCGTCGCAAGACTCGGAGGCGACCCGAAGAAGATCAATCCGCTCGTTCCCGTTGACCTTGTGATTGATCATTCCGTCCAAGTGGATTTCTTCGCCACAGCCGACGCGCTCAACCGCAACACCGAAATGGAATTCCTGCGCAACAAGGAACGCTATGAGTTCCTCAAATGGGGTCAGCAGGCTTTCAGCAACTTCCGCGTTGTACCGCCGATGACGGGCATTGTGCATCAAGTTAATCTTGAATATCTTGCCGATGTTGTCATGACCAAACAAGACGGTGGCGATACGCTGGCATTCCCAGATACACTCGTTGGCACTGATTCACATACCACCATGATCAACGGTCTCGGCGTGGTCGGCTGGGGCGTGGGCGGAATCGAAGCCGAAGCGGTGATGCTCGGTCAGCCGATGGACATGTTACTCCCCGACGTGATCGGATTCAAAGTGTATGGCAAATTGCAAGACGGCGTCACCGCGACCGACCTGGTGCTCACCGTCACGCAGATGCTTCGCAAAAAGGGCGTCGTGGATAAGTTCGTCGAGTTCTACGGCGAAGGGTTGGAATCCATGTCGCTCACCGACCGCGCCACGATTGCGAACATGGCTCCCGAATACGGCGCGACCATCGGCTACTTCCCTGTGGATGAAGAGACACTTCGCTACATGCGATTGACTGGTCGCTCCGAAGAGACCGTTGCCCTCACAGAAGCCTATTTGCGCACGCAAGGGCTCTTCCGCGACTCTTCCTCGCCCGAACCTGAATTCACCGACACGCTCGAACTGGACCTTGGGTCTGTCGTCGCATCTCTCGCCGGCCCCAAACGCCCGCAGGATCGCGTGCCGATGTCTGAACTCAAGCAGACGTTCAACAAAGCGTTATCCGCGCCTGTAAAAGAACGCGGCTTTGAACTCAAACCCGAAGCGATTGCCACCGAAGCCACGTATGGAAGCAACGGCGGCTCGATGAAAATGAAACATGGCGCGGTGGTCATCGCGGCGATCACTTCCTGCACGAACACGAGCAATCCGTCTGTGTTGGTCGCGGCGGGATTGCTCGCCAAGAAAGCCATCGAAAAGGGGCTGAGCGTCAAGCCGTATGTGAAGACCTCGCTCGCTCCAGGCTCGCGGGTGGTGACCGAATATCTCAACAAGGCGGGGTTGATCGAACCGCTC
This sequence comes from uncultured Anaerolinea sp., assembly GCA_964409185.1. Classification (GTDB taxonomy): domain Bacteria; phylum Chloroflexota; class Anaerolineae; order Anaerolineales; family Villigracilaceae; genus Defluviilinea. The sequence continues at coordinate 3,724 of CAYPCK010000244.1, forward strand.
TCGCAACTCGGGTTCAACGTCATCGCCTACGGATGCACGACCTGCATTGGTAATTCGGGTCCGTTGCCGGCCGAGGTGGCCAAAGCAGTTACAGGGTCCGATCTTGTTGCGGCGGCGGTGATTTCGGGGAATCGAAACTTCGAGGGCAGAGTCCACCCGCTGGTGAAGGCAAACTTCCTCGCCAGTCCGCCGCTTGTCGTCGCATACGCATTGGCTGGGACGGTGGATATTGATCTCGTCAACGAGCCGCTTGGTGCCGGCGCGAACGGCGAAGCCGTCTACTTGAAGGATTTGTGGCCCACGCAGGAGGAGATCAACGCCTCGGTGGCGAAGAACGTCACGCCTGAGATGTTCAAAGAAAAATATGCGGATGTGTTCAGCGGCTCGGACATGTGGAAGAACATCAAGGTCGCGGGCGGCGATTTGTATGAGTGGGACGAGAACTCGACCTATATTCACCACCCGCCGTATTTCCAGGAATTGACGCTGGATGTGGCTGGCGTAAAAGATATTCGCGCGGCGCGCGTGCTGGGCTTGTTCGGCGACTCGATCACCACTGATCACATCTCCCCCGCGGGCAACATCGCCAACGACTCGCCCGCTGGAAAATATTTGCAGGAACGCGATGTGGCTCCGCAATACTTCAACTCGTATGGCGCGCGTCGCGGCAACGACCTCGTGATGGCGCGCGGCACGTTTGCGAATATTCGTTTGAAGAATTTACTGGTTGCCCCCAAAGAAGGAAATTGGACGACTTACTTTGGACCGCAGACCGCGGACGGCGGTCAGTCGTCGGTGGTCGGCGGTCAAATGTCCATCTACGATGCCGCGATGAAATACATGGACGCGGGCATTCCCGCCATCGTGATCGCTGGTAAAGAATATGGCACCGGCTCCAGCCGTGACTGGGCGGCGAAGGGACCGTTGCTTCAAG
>CAYPCK010000245.1:0-4647 GCA_964409185.1 uncultured Anaerolinea sp.
GAGGTCATCGCGCTGACGCCGACCGAGTACGCCATTCTCGAGTACCTGGCGGAGTAAACCCGCCGCCGGCAGACACCGTCCACACCAATCAAAGGAGATGGAGGTTGTCTGCTATGGGTGCAGCGGTGAAATTTTTTGTAACATTCTGACCATTTTCGCGCGCGCCCGCAATGGTAGAATACGTTCATGTCTGAGGAGACAAAAGGTTATTTGCTGGTCGTGGATGATATCCCCGACATTCTCAACTTGCTGGATACCACCCTGCGATTCAAAGGGTACCGTGTGGTCACTGCCCGCAACGGGCAGGAGGCGCTCGAAGCGATCGAAAAAGAGCGCCCGTTGCTGGTCATTGCCGATATCCTGATGCCTAAAATGGATGGCTTCAGCCTTGTCCATCGCCTGCGCATCGACCCCGCCACGCGCGACCTGCCGGTGGTTTTCCTCTCCGCCACGTACGTCACCCCGGAGGACAAGGATTTTGCGCTCGCCATCGGCGTGACTCAATTCATCGAAAAGCCGGTGGATATAGCCTCCTTTCTCCCGCTGATCTCGGATATTCTTGAAAAGAAGATCAAGCCCGCCCACCAAACAGTGAGTGATTTCGAATTTTATGAAGGATACCGCAAGCGGCTTGAAACCAAGTTGCATCATAAAAATGCGCAGATTACCCGCTCGGAACATTTACTCAGCGCCACCCAATCGCCGGACGAGAAAACTACGATCGCCAAATCACTGCAGGATGCTCGCGATGAACGGGATGAGATTCTGCATCTGCTTGAACAGGTGCGCGATCGGATCGATCATTCGAAAAAATAACGCCCCGAATTATCGGGGCGTTTGTGTTAGCGGGGTGGCTACTTCCACACAAAAATCAGGTCGTTTGACGAGGGCAGGGTCACAGCTACTCTGGGTGGATCGGCGCTCCCGCACCTGCCGCTGATACAGTTGCAGTTGGAATCCATCGTGTTGCTCGCGCACGAGATGGACACATAGCTTACATTCCACGCGCCGGAAAGGTGCGCCGGCAGATAGGCATAGAAGCGGCCGGTATCGTCGGTTTGCGTGTCTGCGCGGTTGCTTCCCTGTTCGATGGCGAATCCGATTCCGCTGACTGGCGTGCCCAGTTCGGTGTGAACGGTACCGGTCACCAGTAGCGCGTTCTCCGGCTCGACGAATGGGGGCGGGGGACCATCGAAAGCAAAATCGACGAAGAGCACCGAGACCCAGCCGTTAATACCCTCCTCGTTCAGCACATACAACCATTCGCCGCCCTGCGACCGGCCGAGCACCTGCAGTGATAATCCCTGCGCCATCACGCGGCTGACCTTGAACAGCGAGCCGGGTCCCACGCGCAAGTTGACATTTTGCGCGCTGGTGCGCGCGGTAAATGTTGTGGGTGATGGCGCGGTGCTTGACGCCACAAGCGTGGGAGAGGGGATGGCGGTGGGGGTCGCTTCGGGCGCGGACGTGGGGGCTGACTCGCTCATGGCGGCAAACGTCACCGCGACGACGGTTTGCACGTCGTCGGCTGTGGTGGTCGCCGCAACGGGGGCGCAGGAGGCGATCAGAATCGAAGCAAGGCTAAGCAGGCTGAAAGTACGAAGGACGCGCATGGATCGGTTATTTAACTTTGAGGTTCACGATGCCATTGAAAGCGAGCGCGATCCATTTCCCTTTTTCGTATTCGATCCAAACGCTCTTTGATTGCAGTCGTTTGCCGGAGATTGCCGCGCCTTTTTGCAATTGACCGACGATGGCAAATTCCACGCCGGGTCCATTACGCACATTGAGCACATCCGAGAGGACTTCGAACGTAAGGCTCGAGGGGATTTTTATCGCGTCGGGGATGTCGGTGGATATCGCCGATTCGCCGCTGCCGCTGTCGTTTGAGAAATATGGCATGGGGTCCACGTAGCCTTTGTACGGCGGATTTTCGCCATCGATCTTCAACCCAAAATGCAAATGCGGACCGGTGCTGGCGCCGGTGTTATTGCTGGTGCCGATCACCGCGCCGGATTTCACTTTTTGTCCTGCCGCCACCGCGGCGTTCGCCAGGTGTGCGTAGTAGGTGTAATAAGTTTTGCTTCCATCGGCGTGGCTGATCTTGACGTAATTGCCATATCCGCCGTTCTCGAAACCAACCAGCGCCACTGTCCCTGCCGCAGCCGCCGTGATGGGCGTGCCGTTCGGAATGCCGTAGTCAATCCCGTTGTGACCGGGAAAACCCCACTTTTTATAAATATCCGGGTTTTCGCCAAACAATTGAGTGATGGGACCGTTGACAGGAAGGGATAATCTGATTGCCATGGGGTTCTCCTCTCATGATGCGATGGGGCTATGATAACACATGCGAGAGTCACCTTGAGGTGGCGAGAGCGTATGCCGCGATGCCGAACGCCACCGCCACGTTGAACGATTTCTTCTCGCCTTGCATGGGGATGGTAAAAACCCGGTCGCACTGGCTCAGTAGTTCGGGATCAACCCCGGTGATTTCATTGCCGACGATCAATACCGCATCGGCTTCCGGGTCCTTCATCTCGCGAATCGAAGATGCGCGATTGCCTTCCTCCAAACCGAAAACCTTCCAACCTTCAACCTTCAATCCTTTGACCAATTTCACCGCATCCTTGTGATACGACCATGTGACAGAGTCCTCGGCGCCTAACGCGGTCTTTTTTACCGCGTCGTTCTCGGGAGTGGGCGTAATGCCGCACAAGTGGGCGTGTGTGAACCCGAACCCTTCCGCGCTACGCAAGATCGAACCGACATTCCCCGCCGAGCGGATGTTATCCAGGAGAACGGATATCCTTGCCTGGGCCTGCGAATTGGGTGAAGGTTGAGTCGCTTCGCGCTTCAATGTTCTTTGGATGGCGAGGCGCGTCTCGCCCAAACATGCCGGGCAACGGACCCCAAATGTTTTCTCGTCGACGAGGGGGTAGCGTAAACCGCATGTGTTGCATATTCTGACCTGAAAGCGCGTATCTCGCATCAGCGAATTATACATGCTACAATACCCGCCTCAGGTGAACGATGCATCGCGTTGTCCCCCAGATCATCATCGAAAATTATCGCGCGGGTACCTATAAAGGGGAATTTTCCGCGGTCGGGTTGTTCCTCGATCTTTCCGGGTTTTCTTCGATGACCGACTCGCTCATGCAACACGGCCAGCATGGCGCGGAGGTGCTGGCGGGGTTGATGCACGGCGTTTTCGATCCGCTCGTCGAAAGTATTTTCGAATACGGCGGCAAGGTGGTGGGGTTTGCCGGCGACGGCATCATGGCGTTGTTCCCGCTGGAAGACCAGGCGAACGAGGTTGCGTTGCGCGCGCTCGCCGCCGCCGCCGAAGTGCAACGCCACCTGGTCGCTCATCCCCTCCGTCAGACGCTCTACGGTAACTTTCAATTTTCAGTCAAGGTGGGGCTGGCGGTCGGCGAAGTTGCCTGGGGAATTTTACGGTCCCAAAACGGCGAATATGCGACGTATTATTTTCGCGGGACGGCGGTCAATGAATCTGCGACGGCGGAACAGCAGGCATCGGCGGGCGATATCCTGTTGACCGGTGACACCCGCGTTTTGCTTTCTGATTCTGTGCAGACTACGCCAGCCGGATCTTTCCACCGTTTCGTTGGGTTTCGCAGTGAGAAGCCCGCTCCCAGCCCGACCGTTTTCCCGCCGGTTGACCTCGATGTCTCGAAAGTCTTTTTTCCAGAAGAGATCATCTCCCAGGATGTCCGTGGGGAATTTCGTCAGGTCGTAAACCTGTTTATGCGATTCCCCGATATGGAAGGCGATGAACTCGAGCGATTCTTCCGGGTGGTGTTTGAGTTGAGGCAGAAATTCGGCGGGTTGCTCAACCGTTTGGATTTCGGCGACAAAGGCTGTAACATGCTGATGTTGTGGGGAGCGCCCGTCGCCTACGAAAACGATATCGGCAGGGCATTGAACTTCATACTCGAACTTCAATCGCGGGTGCATTTTCCCATCACCGCGGGGATCACCTATTACATCGCTCACGCCGGCTATCTTGGCGGCAGTATGAGCGAGGATTACACGTGTTATGGTTGGGGCGTAAACCTTGCGGCGCGGTTCATGATGTCGGCAAAGGCGGGGCAGATCTGGGTGGATGACCGCATTGCCCGCCGCGTCTCTGCCTGGTTTGATATTGAATTTGTCGGCACACAGAAATTCAAGGGGTTTTCCTCCGAGCAAAGGGTTCATCGTCTCAACGCGCGTAAACCGAAGGTCGATTCGATCTATCAGGGTGAAATGGTTGGTCGCGAGGACGAACTGGCGCGTTGCCTGCAGTTCGTCGAACCGTTACGAAGATGGCAGTTCGCCGGGGTTCTGCTCCTGTTAGGGGAGGCGGGTACGGGAAAAGGGCGCCTCGTCCACGAATTCCGGGCTGCCCTCCTGCATGAGAACCCGAATGTCCATTGGGGCATCCTGCAAGCGGACCAGATCCTCAGGCAGTCATTCAACCCGATCCGGCATTGGTTGATGCGGTATTTTGGAATCACACCCGCTCAATCGGCGGATGAGCGCGTGAGAAATTTTGAAAGCCGATTGCAGCGAGTGATCGATTACGCGACCGACCAGGACCTTGCGCTCGAGTTGGATCGCCTGCGCTCTGTATTGGGCGCGCTCGTA
>CAYPCK010000246.1:0-4318 GCA_964409185.1 uncultured Anaerolinea sp.
TACAACCAGGCGCGCATGTCATCGAAAAAGATTCCGCAGATCGCGGCGGTGATGGGCAGTTGCACGGCGGGCGGCGCGTACGTCCCTGCGATGAGCGACGAAGCCGTCATCGTCAAAGGCACTGGCACGATCTTCCTCGGCGGACCTCCGCTCGTCAAAGCCGCGACGGGCGAGGATGTCAGCGCGGAGGACTTGGGCGGAGCAGACGTTCACACGCGTCTCTCCGGCGTAGCCGATCATTTCGCCGATGACGACGATCACGCCATAGAGATTTTGCGCGGCATCGTGGAGTCTATTCCCCGACCGCAGACGACAGACCGCAGACCGCTGTGGTCGGCGGTCAACGGTCCGTGGTCGCCGCCTGAGGAACCACTTTACCCTGCGGAGGAAATCTACGGTGTTCTGCCAAGCACATTCAAGGAAACTTATGATGTAAGAGAAATTATTGCCCGCGTGGTTGATGGAAGTAAATTCCGCGAGTTCAAAGCCCGCTACGGCACGACCATCGTCTGCGGGTTCGCGCGCATTCACGGATACCCCGTTGGGGTCATCGCCAACAATGGAGTGCTATTCAGCGAGTCCGCGCTCAAAGCGACTCACTTCATCGAGTTGTGCGATCAGCGCGGCATCCCGCTCGTGTTCCTGCAAAACATCACCGGCTTCATGGTCGGAAGGGAAGTCGAAGTCGGCGGCATCGCCAAAGACGGCGCAAAGATGGTCCATGCCGTGGCGACGACTCGCGTACCAAAGTTAACCGTCGTCATTGGCGGCTCGTTCGGCGCGGGCAACTACGCCATGTCTGGTCGCGCCTATGGCTCACGCTTCCTGTGGATGTGGCCCAACGCGCGCATCTCCGTCATGGGTGGGGAACAAGCCGCGAATGTGTTGCTGACGATCAAGCAGGAGCAACTTCAAAGAGAAGGCAAACAGCCTCTCTCAAAGGCAGAAGCGGACGAGTTCAAGCGTCCTATTTTGGAAAAATACGAAAACGAAGGAAACCCCTATAACTCCACTGCGCGTCTATGGGATGATGGTGTGATTGATCCTGTTGATACACGTCAGGTTTTAGGATTGGCGTTATCAGTTGTGTTGAATTCACCGATGGAAGAGCAGGGGTTTGGTGTGTTTAGAATGTAGAAAGTAGTGAGTGGAAAGTGAAGGAAGCGGCATGAGGTAGGATGAATGGCAGGCTGGTGTGCCTGACGATATCAAAGGCGATTCGCTTTGGAAACTTGAGGTCTATCGCATTGCCTTGTTTTCACCTGATATCGCTTGGCAGGATGCCTTGGCATTAAGCAAGAATTCGCTCACGCGAGATCTCGCTGATCAACTCTATCGCGCCGTTTGCTCGATCTCTGCCAACATCGCTGAAGGATATTCTCGCTCAACCGGCAAAGACCGTGCCCGTTTTCTTGAAGACTCGCTTGGTTCTGCACGTGAAGCACGCGATTGGCAGTACAAATCTCGACACACTTTGAAAGAAGAAGTTGTCAAACATCGAATTAATCTTCTTACACAAATCATCAAAATACTAAGTGTTCTCACTCCTCATCAACGCCAAAAAGGAATTCGAGAAGAACAAGCCATATACGAAACATCACCACAACCATCAGACCTCAACCTCGATTCAGAAATACCACTCCCATAATCCACTCACTACTTTCCACTTTCTAAAGGATACTTATCATGACCTTCCCTCAATCCTCAGGCAGCCCCCACCACTTCCTCTCCCAACTCGCAGGCGGCTGGACAGGCACATCCAAACTCTGGCTCGAACCCGGCAAACTCGCCGACGAATCGCCTGTGCTCGGAACCATCACCCTGGTTTTAGAGGGGCGCTTCGCCATTTATCTCTATCAAGGCTCCATCGAGGGCGAGCCGCAGCATGGAATGTTCACCTTTGGCTACAACACGGTGACCGATCAATACGAAGCCTCGTGGGTGGATTCGTTCCACAACAACACCGCCATCATGTTCTGCGTTGGTTCTACCACCGACCACGGATTCTCCGTCCTCGGTAATTACCCCGACCCCAGCGGCGGACCCGATTGGGGCTGGCGCACCGAATTGCAATTGCTCGACAAAGATCATTTGGTCATCACTGCCTACAACATTCACCCCGAATACGGCGAAGCCAAAGCCACCGAAGCAACATTGACCAGAGTTAAAAAATGAATAAGACAAACATCGTTATTCTCATCACTGCAATCATTCTTTCGGCGTGCGGCTCACAACCCCAAGTCGTGCCGACATCTACACCCGCGCCACCGACTGCGACGATCATTCTGCCAACAGAAACACCGACGACGATACCAATCACCAACACGCCCACGCAAGACCCAACCCTCTTCGGCGCCATTAGTGTCAATGATGTGCAAGGCTTCGCGCTCGAATCGTTTGCCAATGCGATATTTACCAAAACAATGGACTCGTTCGAAGCCAGCGGCGCAATCCAAGAGTATCAAACCCTGCGCGTCACCATCTTCCCCGGCAGCGGCGGTTTGATATCAGAAATCTCCTTCAACGTTCGCACAACCGATCCAACCTGGCTCGCCGACGGCGGCACATCCGCGGCAGATAATTGGATCAACGAAAAATGTTACCGCTTCGATTTCGTCACCACCGAAACCGAGTATCAACTCAAAAACAAACGACTGTGTAACTGATGTTCAAGAAAATCCTCATCGCCAATCGCGGCGAGATCGCCGTCCGTGTCATGCGCGCTTGCAAAGAGTTGGGCGTCAAAACCGTCGCGGTCTATTCCGATGCGGATAAAAATTCGCAACACGCGCAACTTGCCGACGAATCGCTTCACATCGGCGCGGCATCGCCGAAGGAATCGTATTTGAATGTGGATTCCCTGCTGCGCGCCGCGCTCGACTCAAAAGCGGACGCCGTCCACCCCGGCTATGGATTCCTCTCGGAGAACGCTTCATTCGCACGTGCGGTTGAATCGGCGGGTTTGAAATTCATCGGTCCCTTCGCGGACTCGATCCGCGCGATGGGCGACAAAGCCGAATCCAAGATTCGCATGAAGAAGGCGGGCGTGCCGACGGTTCCAGGTTTTGAAGGGCTCGAAACCGAATCCGATTTCAAGAAAGCGGCGAAAGAGATCGGGTACCCCGTTTTGATCAAAGCCGCGGCGGGAGGCGGAGGCAAGGGGATGCGCGTCGTGGAGGAGGAAGCCGGGTTGGGCGAGGCAATTCAAAGCGCCGGAAGAGAAGCGCTCAACTCGTTCGGCGACTCTCGCCTGCTCGTCGAAAAATACATCCCGAACGCGCATCATATCGAATTCCAAGTCTTCGGCGACCAGCATGGACATCTCGTCCACCTGTTCGAGCGAGAATGTTCGGTGCAACGCCGCCATCAAAAGATCATCGAGGAGACCCCGTCGCCATTACTCACAAAAGAGTTGCGTGTGCAAATGGGCGAAGCCGCCGTCAACGCCGCGCGCGCTGTGAATTATTTCAATGCGGGAACCATCGAATTCATCTTCGACCCGTCACTTTCCACTTTCTACTTTCTCGAAATGAACACCCGCCTCCAAGTGGAGCATCCCATCACCGAACTCACAACAGGACTCGACCTCGTCCAATGGCAGATCCGCATCGCGGCGGGAGAACGTTTTTCGTATTCGCAGGAACAACTCACGCAACGCGGACACGCCATCGAGTGCCGCGTCTACGCCGAAGACCCCGCCAACGGATTTTTACCCAGCACGGGCAATCTCCTGCAATACCTCGAGCCGCGCGGACCGGGCATCCGCGTAGACTCGGGCTTTCGCGCGGGCGATGAGGTGACGCATTTCTATGATCCGCTGTTGGCGAAATTAATAGTTCATGGAGAATTTAGAGAATTGGCGATTCGGAAGATGCAAGCCGCCCTGCGTGAGTTCATCGTGCATGGCGTTGTGACGAATATTGATTTTATGCAGGCGGTGTTATCACATCCCGATTTTACAAATGGCAAAGTTTCCACGAAATGGGTCGAAAATAATTTTGAATGGAGTCCGCCTGATGAACCATCGGTTGAATCGCTCATTGCGGCATCTCTCGCGGACTTAACAATCGTCAATCGTCAATCATCAATCGTAAACGAGCATGATCCTTACAGCCCGTGGAAAAACCCAAGCGGGTTTCGCAACTGATGAAAATCACATTCGACAACACCACACTTGATTTAATACCGAAGGGCAAAGGCTGGCTTGTTTCGTTTGAGGATAAAACTTCGTCGGTTGAACTCCTCCGCGTGGAAAATGGACAACTCGAACTCCTCATGGACGGCGAGCGCGTCGTCGCGTACGCCTCCTCTGACAATG
>CAYPCK010000246.1:4328-4646 GCA_964409185.1 uncultured Anaerolinea sp.
CCTCACTGCTTACGTCTCCTCCGACCATACCAAACGCTGGGTGACGGTGAACGGACGAACGTACCTGCTCGTCAAACAATCAGGCGCGCGCAGAAGCGGAGGCGGGCATCACCATACCGCGGGTGAGTTGACCGCGCCCATGCCGGGGCAGGTCCGGGCGGTGAACGTCAGCGCAGGCGACGCGGTGACAAAGGGTCAAACACTTTTGGTAATCGAAGCAATGAAAATGGAGATTAGAATCCAGGCGCCGATGGATGGTGTGGTGAAGACATTGTCCGTTAAGCAAGGACAAATAGTTGAGAGAGAACAGGTTTTGGT
>CAYPCK010000247.1:0-4638 GCA_964409185.1 uncultured Anaerolinea sp.
CCGCCTCCGCGGCGCGGTCGAAGTCTTCGCGCCAGCGTCCGCCCCACCAATCGCAGGCGAGACCAGATGTCCCGTCGGTGCGACCCGCTTGTTCCCACAGCCACCATTGGTTGTTCGTGTTGTTGCCTTCCACCTGATGCGCGGCGGTCGCCGTCCCCCATAAAAATCCGCGCGGGAAATGATAAGTTGCTTGAGGCATGCGTTTCTCCATTAACTGTAGGGGCGCAATATATTGCGCCCCTACGGGTTTCGTGACATATACGCCAGATACAACACGACGGAACCCGCGACCGCCGCATTCAGCGATTCGACCTGCCCGCGCATCGGAAGTTTCAACACGATATCGCATTTCGCGCGCGTGAGTTGACGGATGCCCTCGCCCTCGCTTCCGACCACGAGTGCGGTTGCTCCCGTCAAGTGACGTTGAGTCTTCGCACCGACCGTTTCCCCATCCTGATCGAGCCCCACCACCCAGACGTTTTCCGCTTTGAGCAAATCAATTGCCTGCGCGAGATTCATCCGCGTGATGAGCATGTGCTCGCTCGCGCCCGATGACGCGTTGACCACCGCCGCCGTGACCTCCACCGTGTGCGCCAGCGGAATGACAACGCCATGCACACCGAGCGCCTCCGCCGTGCGGATGAGCGCGCCGAAGTTCTGCGGGTCGTTCAGCGAGTCGAGCAACAACACAAACGGAAGTTCGTTTTTTTTGCGCGCGCTTTCCAAAATATCGAGCAAATCGGCATACGGATACCCGCTCACCTCCGCGATGATGCCCTGATTGTTCTCGTGGATTTTATCCAACTGTGGGCGCTTGGCTTTGACGACTTGAATCTTGCGCTGTGCAACCAAATCCATGACCTCAGCCAGCCTGCCTTTGATCTGCACATTGTCGGCTAATTCAATTTTGAACACCTCGCGCCGTTTGGCGCGCAGGGTTTCGTACACGGCATTGCGGGAGTAGACGAATTCTTTCATGGGGATATTGTAATTGGAATTTAACTCAACCCCAGCGCCTGTCGCGCCCGCTGGGATTCCTCGCGATACGCGGGCAGGTTCATGCCGAGATAGGTGAACAAGTGCCATGCATCTTGCAGGTTCGCCGAAAAATCGAACAGGCGATAGAACGTGGACTTCACCCCGTAGAATTTTTTATACATCTCCATGCGCTTCTCCGCCAGCCCAAGCGCGGAGATTCTTTTCGGCTCGAAGACCGGCGTGCCGTATTTGAAATTTGGGTCCACCCACCAGCGCGGATGGGTCAAACGCCCCGCCGCGAGCATTTCAGCGTACAGGTCGGTGGCGGGATAGGGCGTCAACACATTGAACAGGGCGGCAAAGAGCCGCTGGCGGACGGCGAACTCAAGCGTGAGGTCGAGCGATTCGGGCGAGTCCTTGTCCATGCCGAGGATGAACGAGCCGACGATGCCGATGCCGTGGTCGCGGGCGATGCGCAGCGCCTCGTCGTAGCCGATGCCCACCGTATTCCAACTCTTGTGGATTTGTTTTAGATTTGCCTTGTTGATCGATTCGATTCCCACCAGCACGCCGGCGCAACCGCTCGCGCGCATCAAACGCATCAATTCGAGGTCCTTGGTCATCGTCAGGCTCGCCTGGCTGATCCAGCGGATCTTGAGCGGAATCAACGCGCGGAACAATTCCTTGGCGGCTTCCTTATCCGCGATGATGTTATCGTCCACGAAAAAATAGAAGGGCTTGTCCAACGCTTCCACGTGCGCGGCAACTTCACTCGGAGGTCTGTGGCGGAAGCCGCGCCCGAAGAACGTGGTCACGGAGCAGAAACTGCACGAGAACGGACAACCGCGCGTGGTCTCGACCATCGCCACAGGCAGGTATTTCTTCCCCTCGAAGATGGAATAATCGGGGTGAATATTTTCGAACGGCTGGGTCGAATCCTGTTTGTAGATTTTTTGCAACCGCCCGCGTTGCGCGTCTGCCAGCAAATTCTCCCACACGCCCTCCGCTTCGCCGGTGAGGATTGCATCCGCATGTTCGAGCGCCTCCCCCGGCAACAACGTGGGATGATGACCGCCCAACACCACCGGCACACCGCGCGCGCGAAACTCATCCGCGATTTGATAGGCGCGCCGCGCCGTGAACGTCTTCACCGAAATACCCACGAGATCGCGCGGTTCGTCGTAATCAATCTCTTCCAGCCGGTCATCCACGGCTTGCATTTCGATGTCGCGCGGCGTTAACCCGGCGAGAGTCGCCAGCGTGAGCGGCGGCAACATCCACGCCGGCTTCTCGCCGAACGATTTTGTTTTGATCATGGCGGGTTCGATCAGCGTGATTTTCATGCTTCTGTTCGCTGGTATGATTATATGACATGTTGAGTCCAAATCGCATCGAACGCATCTGCCTGCGCGAATTCGGGCATTTCATCCGCAGGCATCGCCGCTACTTCATCACCTTCCTCGCCATCTATGTTTATTCGCTTTTTTCGTGGAAGCGACTCCGCTTGCTGCGCGCCGGTCACTGCCTCGCGCAACACATCGACGATGTGCTCGACGGAGACCGGCAAGTTGACCTCCCTCCGCTCGAGTATATAGATGACTTGATTCGCCAAATCGAAACAGACGACTACGACCTCCGCGCTTCGATCCCCGCGTTAGCCTGCTTCACCTTCCGTCAGGCGGACTCCCCCCTCCGCGCCGAATTGCTTGCCCTCTTCCGCGCCCTGCGCTTCGACCGCGAACGATTCGAAGCGCGGCGATTGCTTTCACGGTCACAACTCGAAGAGTTGCACCGGAATACGTTTACTCATTCGATGAACGCATCCCTGATGATGGTCAATTCTCCGCTTCGAGCCAGCGACGCGCCGGAGATGGTCGGCGCGCTGAGCTGGGTCTCGCCGATGCGCGACCTGCGCGAAGACCTCGCCCGCGGACTCGTCAACATTCCGCTCGAAGTGCTCGATGGTACGGAAAGCCTCAAGTATGATTCGCTGGTCGAACAGCCCGCCGTGCGCGCATGGATGCGGGAGGAGTTCAACAAAGGTCGCGAACACCTGCGCGCCATTCCAAAGCGACTGCGGAGTCACTTTCCCAAGCGCGGCGTATTGGAAATTTGGGCGTTTTATTTCGAGATCAACCGCTACGCCATCCGTTACAAACGGAAACATCGCGACATTCTCGCAGGGTTGGGATGGAACACATCGAATATCCCAACACGCTGACCAACGGCATCCGCTGGCTGTATCACCCGTATGAATTTCTGGATGAGGCATACGCAAAATACGGACTGACCTTCCGCGTGGCGTTGCCCGGCGCGGGGAACGCGCTTGTGACCGGCGACCCTCGATTGATTCAACAGATCGTCGCGGAGAAACATCTCGTCGGCGGAAAGGGAGTCAACGCGATGCGCGCGCTGTTTGGCGGCGATTCGCTCATGATGCTCGACGGCGCAAAGCACGCCGCTCACCGGCGCGCTCTGGCGCCGGCGTTCCGCAGGGAGTCTGTCGAGGCATACGACGAACTCACAAGGCAGGTCACGCTCCAAGCCATCCAGCAGATCCCGTTTGATACACCCTTCTCGATGTTCCCCATCCTTGCGGGAATCACACAGCGGATCATCGTGCGCATCGTATTTGGAGTCCTACCGGCGGACAAGGAAGAGGAAGCGGCGCATCTCATCCACGCCTACATGACTTCGTTTCACAGTCCACTGGTGTTGTTCCTCAAGCCCCTGCGCCTCAACCTGGGGAGGCTCACCCCGTGGGGGCGCATCACCCGCAATCGGGAACGACTGCGGCAGTTCATCGCCGAACAGATTCGATGCTTCGTCAAAACCGAGGCGAACGAACACTCCCTGCTTGCCCGCCTAATCGAGACGGATATGACAGAAGCCGACAAGATCACCGAGCTCTTCGGCATGTTGATGTTCGGTCACGACACCACCTCGGTGACCATGGCTTGGGCGTTCGCGCACATCTACAGCCATGCCGAAGTGTTGGAACAGTTGCAGGAAGCCAATGCAGGCTCCACGTCCGTGCTGGAGGCGTGCCTGTGCGAAAGTATGCGTCTCAGCCCGACCGTGGTACAGTTGCTTCGCGTGGCGGAGCAGGATGTGCGAATCGGGAATCGTCAAGTTCGCAAAGGCGAAACGGTCATGCCGTGCCCGTATCTTGCGCATCACAACCCGCAAATTTTCAAAGACCCGAAGGGTTTCAACCCCGAACGTTTTATGAACGAAACCCCGCCCGCCTTTGCGTATTTCCCGTTTGGGCTGGGCAATCGCTTATGCGCCGGTAAATCTTTGGCGGAACGGCAAATGCCCATCATCCTTGCAACGGTCATTCACAACATTGAGTTGGCTCTTGCGCCCACTTACCAGCCCAAACCCATGCGCTACATGGTCTTCGTAGCGCCGAGTGAAGGCGCAAAAATGATTCGACGGCGATAAATCAAACGGAGACATCATGGAAAACAACTCATCGAAACAAATAGAAGAGAAGAGGGAAGCGATCCCCGGCGCGTTGAATCTAATTCTTGCCGCAGTCGCCGTAAGCATTGTGCTGACGATGCTGTGGGTCGCGTCTCACGCCGAGTCGTTGGTATGGATTCTGCTCGCTGTATTCGTGTTCGCCTTCCTCAACAACACGGTGTTTTCGCTGTT
>CAYPCK010000248.1:0-4637 GCA_964409185.1 uncultured Anaerolinea sp.
AGCGCCACACTGTGGATGTGGATGTTGTGGGTTCGAAACCCATCAGGCTCCCAGCTTTAAGACCCGAAAGGTGTTCGTCAACCTTTCGGGTCTCATCGTAAAATACTTTCATGTCCCAAACCATCAACGTCCTCTTTCTTGCGGCGGAAGCCGAACCGTTCGTCAAAGTCGGAGGGCTGGGCGATGTGGCAGGAACATTGCCACGCGAATTAAGAGATTTATCGGGGGAGGACACGAAAGTTGATGTACGGCTTGTACTCCCCTTGCACCCGGTGATCAAAACAGACACGCTCAAGCCTCTGGCAATCTATTCCGTTTCAAAAGGCAAATCCGAACTTCAGGTAAACGCATTCGAAAGCGCCTTGAACGGCGCACCCGTATATTTCATCAGCGGCGACCCGATCAAGGCAAGCGGCTCGGTGTATTCCGCCAACAACAAACTCGATGCGGAAAAATATGCGTTCTTTTCACTTGCCGCGCTTGAATTACCCCGCCACTTGAATTGGACTCCGAACATCCTGCATTGCAACGACTGGCACACTGCGCTCGCCGCCTACGGCAACCTCGTCCGCCGCTGGGAGGACAAGAAGAATCGAATCGCATCGGTAGTCTCGATCCACAATCTCCCTTTTTTAGGACCTGACATCCGCGAACTGCTTGAGGAGTACGGTCTGCCCCTCGCCAACACCGACCTACCGGACTGGGCGCGCGTGCTCCCCTTGCCGCTCGGCTTGTGGGCGTCGGATGCCATGGTCGCCGTTTCGCCGACCTACGCCGATGAAATCCTCCACGAGGAATTCGGTTGCGGCTTGCAGGACTTCTTCAAAAATCGTACCGACACATTGAGCGGAATCCTCAACGGATTGGACACCGCATCATTCGACCCGCAAACTGATTCAACCCTTTCGACAAATTTCAGCTCTGAAACTCTTTCGCTCCGTCCGAAAAATAAAACCGCCCTTCAGCAAAGAATCGGCTTGCCTGAAACCACCGACACTCCTCTGCTCGGCATGGTCACCCGCATGGACGCGCAAAAAGGCGTGGACATCGCCATCAAAGGATTGCGGATGCTGAAAAAGCAAAACTGGCAACTGGTGTTGCTCGGCGCCGGCGACCCCAAACTCGAAGCCACGGCAAAAAAACTTCAGGAAGAACTGCCCGATCGCGTCCGCGTGGAAACCCGCTACGACGCCAAACTGGCGCGGCAAATTTACGCCGGCGCGGATATCTTCCTCATGCCGTCCCGCTATGAACCGTGCGGCACATCGCAAATGATCGCCATGCGCTACGGCTGCGTGCCGCTCGTTCGCGCGGTGGGCGGATTGCACGACACCGTCACCGACGGCGAGACCGGGTTCGCCTTCGTGGACACCAAAGTAAAGTCGTTCAACGATGCGCTGCGCCGCGCGTTACAACTCTTCCCGTATCATTCCCGCTGGGCTAATTTACAGAAAGCCGGCATGGCGCTGAACTTCGGCTGGCGCAAGTCCGCTGAACAATACTTTGCCCTGTATATAAAATTGATGGAAGAATTGAAGTCGCCCTCCACCCGGGAACTGTACCCGCAACCGAAGGAAACGAAGGGACGGAGACTCCGCGAAGCAAAAGAAAGCGTCGAACCTACCAACGGAGATACCGCATGAAAACACGCGCAGTCATCCTCGCCGGCGGAGAAGGCTCGCGATTAGGCGCACTCACCGTCAAACGGACAAAACCCGCCGTGCCGTTCGCCGGCAAATACCGCATCATTGATTTTGCCCTCTCGAATTGCGTCAACTCGGGCATCATTGACCTGATGGTGCTGGCGCAATACCGCCCGCAATCGCTCATCGAACACATCGGCTCCGGCGCGCCCTGGGACCTCAACCGGGATTTTACCGGGGGCATCAAGATTCTCACGCCATACAAAGCCCGCAACGACTCGGACTGGTATGCCGGCACTGCCGACGCCGTGCAACAAAACTTCGGCTTCATCAAGCAAGGCTCGCCCGACCTGGTGCTTATCCTCTCCGGCGACCACATCTACACCATGGACTACGAGCCGATGATCTCCTTCCACCTCGATCACCAAGCAGATTTGACCATGGGCGTGATCACCGTCCCCATCGAGGAAGCCCCACGATTCGGCATCCTTGCCACCAACAATCGTTACCGCGTAACATCGTTCGTCGAAAAACCCACGGAGCCGCCCTCGAATTTGGCGAACATGGGCGTATACCTCTTCAACCGAAAAGTGCTCGACGAAACGCTCTGGAGCGACCGACAGAAAAAAAATTCCACGCACGATTTCGGGAAAGATATCCTGCCGCGCATGATCAAATCGAAAGCGAGGGTGTTTGCGTATCCGTACAGCGGTTATTGGATGGACGTGGGAACGCTTGCTTCCTACTGGCAGGCGCACATGGACCTGCTCTCGCCATCGCCGACCCTGAAACTCTACAACCGCAACTGGATCATCCACACCCGCACCGCCGAACGCCCGCCGGCGCGCTTCCCCGCCAAGGGCAACATTTACGCCAGCATGATCTGCGACGGTTGCTTCATCGAGGAGGGAGCCGTGGTGGAAAGCAGTGTGCTGTCCCCGGGGGTGATCGTGCGCTCCGGAGCGGTGGTGCGAGAATCGATCCTGATCAACGACACCGAGATCAAACCCGGCGCGGTGGTCGAACGGGCGGTGCTCGACAAACAAGTCAAAGTCGAGGAAGGCGCGCGCGTGGGATGGGGAGTCGCCGACCAGAATATTCGCATTGCGCTGGTGGGCAAAAACAGCGTTGTCCCCGCGAGATATGTGATCGAACCCGAAGCGGAGATCGGCACCGACGTCATTCACAGCGACTACCCGGACTCGACCATCCGCGCAGGTCAATCCATCATCACCCGGAGGCAGCCAAATGAAATTTGAACGCGCCAGCGGACTCCTCCTGCACCCCTCCAGTTTACCCGGCGGCTACGGCATCGGCGATCTCGGCGAACAAGCCTATCGCTTCATAGACTGGCTGGCAAGCAATCACACCAAGCTCTGGCAGATCCTTCCCCTTGGTCCCACTGGCTACGGCGATTCGCCTTATCAATGTTTTTCCGCGTTTGCCGGGAACCCGTATTTGATCAGCCCGGACTCATTGATACAGGACGGACTGCTCACCCGCGATGATCTTTCGGATGCGCCCGCCTTTTCCGCCTCCCGCGTAGACTTCGGCTTGCTCATCCCGTGGAAACTGATTCTGCTCGGACGCGCTTTCAAGAACTTTACGCAGTACGCAACACGCAGTACTCAGGACGAAGCGCTTCACAAAGACTTCAACTACTTCTGCGCCTCCAACGCCTCGTGGCTGGACGATTACTCCCTCTTCATGGCGTTGAAAGATTCGCATGGCGGCAACGCGTGGAATATCTGGGGCGAATCCCTCCGCAGGCGCGAACCAGCCGCACTGGACGCGGCGAAGCGTGATCTATCCGACGATATCTTGCGCCATTCGTTCTATCAATATTTGTTTTTCCGTCAATGGGATAATTTGCGAAAGTATGCAAACGACAAGGGGATCGAGATCATCGGCGACGCGCCGATCTTCGTCGCCTACGACAGCGCGGACGTGTGGTCGCATCCCGAGTTGTTTTATCTCGATGAAGCAGGCAATCCCACGGTGGTGGCGGGCGTCCCACCGGACGGCTTCTCGCCGACCGGGCAACTATGGGGTAACCCGCTGTATCGTTGGGATGCGCACAAAGAGACCGGCTACGTCTGGTGGCTCGATCGCATCAAATTTGCATTGCGCTCGGTGGATATTCTACGCCTCGATCATTTCCGCGGGTTTGCCGGCTACTATGAAATCCCCGCTGGTGAAACCACCGCCGAAAACGGGCACTGGGTGCCCGGTCCCGGCGCGGACTTCTTTCGCGCCATTGACGCAGGGTTAAGCGACGGGCTTGCAACCAGCGAGATCAGCCTCCCTATCATCGCCGAAGACCTCGGCTTGGTCACGCCGGATGTGATCGCGCTTCTCGATGAGTTTCAATTGCCGGGGATGAAAGTATTGCAGTTCGGCTTTTCAGGACCCGATAATCCCTTTTTGCCGCATAACTACCCCGAGAACTGCACCGCGTACACCGGCACGCACGATAACGACACCGCGCGCGGCTGGTTCGAAACCGCAAGAGACGAAGAGCGCGAGTTCGCGCTTCGTTATCTGGATTCAGATGGAAGCAATTTCGCATGGGATTTGATCCGCGCGGTGTGGGCTTCGGTGGCGGTCTTCGCCGTCACGCCGATGCAGGACTTGTTGAACCTGGGCGCCGAGGCGCGCATGAATTATCCCTCGCGCCTCGGCGGCAACTGGGAATGGCGGATGAAGGCTGGGGATCTGACCGCGGAACTGGGGGATAAGATTCGCGAGTTGAACTGGCTGTATTTGAGATAGAAAAACCTGACAGGTTTCATCGTGACGCGCGTCTGTCGTGTACCCGCGCAGACACAAGCCCGCTACGGGAAGGGATTCGTGGAAACCTGTCAGGTTTTGTTTTTATTTTTTGAACAACTTCAGGTATTCCCCATACCCCTCTTCTTCCAACTTCTCCACTGGGATGAAGCGCAGCGAAGCGGAGTTCATGCAATACCGCAAGCCCGTCGGGGCGGGACCGTC
>CAYPCK010000249.1:0-4636 GCA_964409185.1 uncultured Anaerolinea sp.
CGCCGCGGCTTCGGCGAAGTCGTTCGCGCCCGAGGCGCCGCCGCTGTTGATGAGTCCGATGCGCCCCATGTAGCAATTCGCCACCTGGTAGCGGCACAGGTCAATGGGATGGTCGCTGATCAAGTCGGAATACATGCGCTTGTCGAATTTCCCGAACGTGACGCCGTCCTTGTTGAGCGCGAGATACCCGCCGTTGTTCTCCGCGAGTTTCTGCTTGATGATATCCGCTTCGATCGTGACGCCGAGATGATTCGCCTGACCCGTGAGATCGGACGACACGTGGTAGTCCTTGTCCGTTTTGAAGGCTTTGTTGCGGAGGTAGCACCACAAGACGGTCGCCATGCCGAGTTCGTGCGCGAGGGCGAACGCCTGCGCAATCTCGATCAACTCGCGGTGCGAATCATCCGAGCCAAAGTAGATCGTGGCTCCCACCGCCGCCGCGCCCATATCGTATGCTTGCTTCACTGTGCCGAACAGGATCTGCTCGAAGTTGTTCGGATAGGTCAGCAATTCATTATGGTTGATCTTCACAATGAACGGGATTTTGTGAGCGTACTTGCGCGCCACGATTCCCAAGACACCGAATGTCGAAGCGACGGCGTTGCATCCGCCCTCGATGGCAAGTTTGACGATATTTTCCGGGTCAAAATAGTCGGGGTTCTTTGCAAAACTCGCGCCGCCGGAGTGTTCGATGCCCTGATCCACTGGCAGGATGGACACGTACCCCGTCCCGGCGAGGCGGCCCGAGTTGTGGATCCAGCCTAAATTGCGGAGGACGCGGTTGTTCCGATCCGACTGACCGAAGACGCGGTCAACCGAATCGGGGCTCGGAATGTGAAGTCTATCCTTTGATATTTTCGGGGAGTTAAAACCGAGCAACGAGTCGGCTTTGTCGCCGAGCAGAGATTGAATGGCTGTGGTCATGGCAATTCTCCAGTTTGTTTTTTTCTTGATTATAATGGGTTTGTGCGACTTGCCGAGTTCAGACTCGTATACTCTTCTTGGAGGCACCCATGGATGATTTCTTTCAAAAAGTAACCAGCATGCAAGACCCGTTCAAGAAACTGTTGTCGTTAATCCCCGGTTTCAGCGGATATATCGAACGACAGAACCGCCGCGACGCGGACAAACTCCTGCGCGACACGGTGGCGCGGCGCTTCGAGGAACAGCACAAGCGCGCCTCGCTTTTGCAGACCGAACTCGTCAGCGCGGGCAAGATCGAATTCGTGGATGATATGGAAAAGGCAACCGTAAAGTTGCAGACCTTCATTGACAAGATCAGTCGCGCGCCGCGCGGCTACGCCGGCCTCTTCGATGCGGTCAAGATCAACGAGAAGGAACTCGAAGCGATCTACCAATTTGATGCCGCGTTCTTCGACCTTGCCGAACAAATCGGGCGTGCGCTCGACAATGTCGAGCAATCCCTCGCCGATGATGCCGCGCTCCCTGCCGCGATTCGCAACCTCGCCACACACGCACGGCTGGCGGTGGAGACCTACGAGAAGCGCGCCGAAGTGGTAAACGGGACGAATTAATAATGCGTAGGGGCACGATATATCGTGCCCCTACAGGTTTTATATGTGGCACACCTACATCAACGCAACCTCCGTTGACGAAGTTCTTCAAATTCTGAAAGACAAGGGGGAACGCGCCCGCCTCATCGCGGGCGGTACGGATTTAATCCTCGAAATCGAGCGCGGCGTCCGCACGGGAATCGAAACCGTCATAGATGTCTCGCGCATCCCCGACCTGGACAAGATCACGAGCGACGAAGACGGCATCATACATCTGGGTCCGCTCGTCACCCATAACCATTGTGTCGAATCGAAATTGATTCGCGAACGAGCCTATCCCCTCGCCCGCGCGGCATGGGAGGTCGGCGCGCCGCAAATCCGCAACCGCGGCACCATCGCGGGCAATCTCATCACTGCCTCGCCCGCCAACGACACGATCACTCCGCTTATGGCGCTCGGCGCTTCTGTGACACTGCAATCCGTGAATGGCGCGCGCACAGTCTCACTCAAGGATTTTTATACCGGCGTCCGCAAGACGGTGATGCAAGCCGACGAGATGCTCGTGGACATTTCCTTCCCCGCGATGAAGACGACTCAACGCGGGACGTTCATCAAGCTCGCGTTGCGCCGCGCGCAGGCGATCTCCATCGTGGATGTTGCGCTTCTACTCACCCTTGATTCTGATTCAGTCGCCTCGGCATCCATCACGCTTGGGGCCGTCGCCCCGACGATCATCCACGCGCCCGAAGCGGAAAAATATCTCGAAGGCAAAAAACTTACGGACGAAATCATCGCCGAAGCCGCGCGCTTGACGATGAACGCCTCCAAGCCGATTGACGATATTCGCGGCAGCGCGGCGTACCGGCGCGAGATGGTGCGCGTTTGCGCGGCGCGGGGGTTGAAGTCCATTCGCGAGGGTGAGGAACAAGCCGGAATGCCGTCTGAGGCGGTGTTGTTGTGGGCGTCACAGGCAATGGACGATAAACCATTGACCATTCACGAGTCGCCATCGAATCCCATCGAAACGACTGTCAACGAAAAAAAGTATTCCGTGACGGCTGGGCACGAAAAAACGCTGTTGCGATTCTTGCGCGAAGACCTCGGCTTGACCGGCACCAAGGAAGGCTGCGCCGAAGGGGAATGCGGGGCATGCACGGTTTTCCTGGATGGCAAAGCCGTGATGTCCTGCCTCGTCCCCGCGCCGCGCGCGCATGGCGCGGAGATCACAACGATCGAAGGGCTGAGTCCCCCTCTCCCTTCGGGAGAGGGGCTAGGGGTGAGGGCAGGTCTGCACCCCGTTCAAGAAGCGTTCATCGAACACGGCGCGGTTCAATGCGGGTACTGCACGCCCGGGTTTGTGATGTCGGCGGCGATGTTGTACAACGAAAAAGCGAACCCGACCAAATTCGAGATCGAACAAGCCATCACCGGCAACCTGTGCCGATGCACAGGCTATTACAAGATCGCGCAAGCCATACACGACGCGAGGAACAAGACGGAGGTCCGACATGGGTAAGTACACGAGCCAGGTCAAACAGAAAGAAACGGTGCGCATTCGCACCGTGCACCCTATCATGCGGGGATTGGGGTGTTTTGTCATGATCTTAGTGCCGCTTATCTCGTATGGTCTCGCTGGCTATGCCGTAAACTTCGCGCTTGGTCGAGGTTTTCCGCTCCCGCCGGAGTGGATCGGCACGCCGCAATTCCATCCGCTGATGTGGAAGCTGACGGGACTTGCTTACATCCTCAGCGCGCTACAAACGCAGACCAACCTGTATGCCAACCTGGTCTTCGCCCTCGGCATTTCCGTGGTTATCGGCGGATTCATGGCGATCTTCTTCGGTTATTTATATCGCTTCATGGGTCCATCGGAGTACGGTCCCACCGATGTTCCGCCGATGCGCGTCAAGGTCAAGCGCTACAAAAGATGATTCGGTGATGAGCGTTCAGTCCATCGGACGATCCCTGCCCCGCGTGGATGCGCGGGGGAAAGTCACTGGCGAGTCGCCGTACTCCGGCGATCTCGTCATGCCGGGCATGTTGCACATGAAAATGCTCTTCGCAGGGCATCCGCATGCGCGCATCCTGCGGGTTGACACAGCCAAAGCCGAAGCCGCTCCGGGTGTGGCGGCGGTATTCACGGCAAAAGATGTGCCGGTCAACGAATACGGCTTGCAATGGCAGGACCAGCCGGTGTTGTGCGGTCCCGGCTCTTCAAAGCCCGGAACAGACATCGCGCGTTTCGTCGGGGATCAGATCGCGGTTGTGGTGGCAGACTCGGAAGCCGAAGCCGCCGCGGCTGTGAAGTTGATCGAGGTGGAGTATCAAGACCTCCCCGTCGTGACCGATGCGGAGGAGGCAATGAAGCCCGGTGCGCCTCGCATCCACGAGCACATCGGCGACTCGAACATTTGCGTGCATTACAAAATCCGCAAAGGGAATGTAGAGGAGGCGTTCTCCAGGTCGGATGTGATCGTCGAAAGCGAATACCGGACACCGGTGCAAGAGCACGCGTACTTGCAACCGGAAGCGGGACTGGCATACATTGACGACGCGGGACTCATCACCATCGAGTGCGGCGGTCAATGGACGCACGAAGACCAGCACCAGGTGGCGCACGCGCTGGGAATGCCAACCGAAAAAATCCGCATCGTATACCCGGCGATCGGCGGGGCGTTCGGCGGGCGCGAGGATATGTCGGTGCAGATCGTGCTCGCGCTCGCGGCATGGAAACTCGGCAGGCCCGTCCGCATCATCTGGTCGCGGCAGGAATCGATGATCGGTCACGGCAAGCGTCATGCCACGGTCATGCGCGCGAAATGGGGCGCTACGAAAGATGGCAAATTGACCGCCATCGAGAACGTGCTGATCGGCGACGGCGGCGCGTACATGTACACATCCAACAAGGTTTTGGGAAATTCCGCCATCACATCCACTGGAGCATATTTCATTCCCAACGTAAAAACGGATGTGTACGGGGTGTACACGAACAACGTCCCCGGCGCGGCGTTCCGTGGCTTTGGCGCCCCGCAGGCGTTGTTCATGGCTGAGATGCAAATGAACAAACTCGCCGAAAAACTCGGCATGGACCCGGTGGAATTTCGATTGAAGAACGCCCTGCG
>CAYPCK010000250.1:0-4619 GCA_964409185.1 uncultured Anaerolinea sp.
GTCGGCGGTCAATTCCTGAAGCAACAAACGATTCTGCGTAAGTCTAAATTATCTCAAATCGGAGGCAGCATGTCGCATCAAACGAATACGGTTCAGCCTGTCCGGTATAATGACTTTCATGGCGCCGCGCAAATTCCTCGATCGTGACTTCATCATCCCAATCGGGGTCACCGGGCTTTCCATCGTTGGTTTCGGGCTGGTCTTTATCATTTTTCAAATCCAGGAATCTCAAGCAGAGCTTCCCCCGGAGGCAACGGATACACCCTTCAAATACCTGTTTCTAGGGACGGTAACATCAACCCCGACATTCAACCTGACTGAGCAGGCGACAGGGAACGAGACCCCCGCGCCTGAGAGGAAGGTATCCTCCTCCCCATCCTCCATCACCACCGAAGCAGGAACAGTTCAGCCGGGCACCGAATTAACGATGACCGCCACACTCTCGATCATCGGCTCACCCACCCTTAACCCTGCCATCTTCCTGGCGGGGAAATTCGACGATATCGACGACCGCATCATCTACGATGGCGACTGGGTCAGCGAGATCGTCGATACAGCATACGGCGAAACTCTCTTCATTTCCACGCTGGTTGGAGATACTGCAGGATTCACTTTTACCGGTACCCAGTTCACGATCGGATATTTGGAAGACCCAGGGTTGGGAATCGTCACCCTCATCATTGACGGAACAGAATACACCCTCGATCAATCGAGCGGGTTCGAGTGGGTGTCGCCCGCACTGCCACCCGGCGAACATACCGTATCCATGATCCATGAAACGGGTGAGATCATCATTTTAGACTACCTCATCATCGTATAACCCCAATGGGTATAATCCTTCCAATGTCAAAACGATTCCTGATCACATCCATTGTACTGGTGGCGCTGGCGACTGCCGGCATCACCGCTTATTTCATGTACAGCCCCAACGCCGAGCGCGTGACAAAATTCCGCGCGTGGATGAACAACCCCGCTTCGCATCCCGATTGGAAGTTGGTCATCAGTTCCCAATGCGGATCCGCCCCTTTCCTCTTCCCTACCGATGGCTTCGCCGGGTTCCTGTGGGGAGATTCGTTCGGGTTGAACCACACCCACCAGGGAATTGACATCTTCGGAGGGACAGACCCCGGAAGTGTAAGGGTCGTCTCTGCCTATCCCGGTTACCTCACCCGCCTGCCCGAATGGAAGTCAGCCGTCATTGTGCGCGTGCCCAGCGACCCGCTCAACCCCGGCACACAGATCTGGTTGTATTACACCCACATGGCAGACCGTTTCGGCAACTCGTTCATTTCCAAGGCATACCCAGCCGGCAGTTCCGAGATACCCGTCGAAGCCGGGACATTTCTGGGGTATCAGGGCGATTACTCCGGCGACCCGAACAACCCGGTCGGCGTGCATTTGCACTTTTCCATTGTGGAAGACGATGGAAAAGGGCAATTCAAAAATGAAGTTGAGATCGAAAACACGCTCGACCCATCCCCGTATCTGGGTTTGCCGTTGAACGCCAAAGAGAACCCCGATCAGGCGCCGGTGTGCGGGCAATGATCCCACCTTTGCAACAAGTGGTATTGATCACCGGCGCCGGCAAGGGACGCGGCCGCCTGCTCGCGCAAACCTTCGCCGAACGAGGTATGATCGTGGCGGCGAACGATCCCGAATCAATCGTCGTCGAAACCGTGCTTCACTTATTGGAGGAGCAATGAAAGAGTTGTTGGATTATCGCGAAAAACTCACGACCAACCTGCTTGAGACGGCAATGAAGTTTCGCACGGAGTGCCTTGCCGCGCAGGATCCGTTCGCTCCATTGGCGGAGGGAAATTGGAACACGCATCAAGTTGCCGCGCATACGCGCGATGTGCATTCGTTGGTGTACGGGTTGCGCGCGCGACGGACCGTCACAGAAGAGAACCCGGAGTTCCCAAGTTTCGATGGGGATGCCCATGCGGCTGAACATTACAACGCGGGCGAGCCGTTGCCCGAATTGCTGGATGACTTCGTTGCCAATGTCGAAGGGTTGGTGACGTTATTACGAAGCCTGCCGCCCGAGGCTTGGGCTCGGGAATCGAGTCATGAGAAATTGGGGAGCGGCTTCACTTTGCAGACCTGGGTGGAGCGCGACCTCGCCCACATCGAGGAACATCTTGTTACGGTACAATCAGGGCGCAAGGTTGAGGGGTGAGATCAGCAGAACGGAAAGTTGAATCGCCATATCGAGCTTGTGCGTTGGGTGATTAATTGTTCAAGAGGATCGAAAATAATAATGCGAAAATGAAATAGAGGATCAGGGCGGTGATCGAGATGGCTCCCGATACGAGGTATTTCACCAGCGCGCTTTGCTCGGAACGAAACACCTTGACGTTGAAGACCAATGCCAACGCGCCGAACAACCCTCCAATCGCTCCGCCGCCAAAGAGCAAGACGATGGGCCAGCCGCCCCACACCCATTCATACCACTTCAATGGCTCGACGACATTGACGACCTTGCCATCCACAACCAATTTTGGAATATCGAAAAAATTATTACGCCAGGAGGCTGTCACTTCCCTGCCGTCAGTGCGGGTTAGAATCATCTCTCCGCGTTTTGCGCCCGGGCGCGCTTCATTGCCATTGATAAACAGCTTTGCACTGCCGAACATTCCCGCCGGTTGCACTTCGATCGCCTGTCCTTCGAATCCTTCCAGGTTCACGGAATATCCCATAATAATCTCCTTGTAACAATCATTTACCTACCATAACACAAAACCGATCCACTGGAAGAACCAGGCAAAGATCGGCTCGTAGATTTGCAAACCGATCAGAGCAACGAACATGCCGAACACGGCGCCGGCGAGAATATCCGAAACATAGTGCACCCCCATGGCGACTCGCGCCAATGCCACCAGCGGCGCCCAAACCCACAAAACGAGCGCCAGCCAGACGGGTCCAAACCAGGTGGCGACGACCGCGATCAAAAATGACCGGGCGGCATGGCCCGACGGGAACGAGTGCGGATCGGTATTCCGGTAGATGCTTCCCCACTCGCCTGCCGGACGCCTCCTCCGCACAGTGAATTTGATTCCCATCACCAGCGCTGCCAGCCCCCCGATGCCGACGAATTGCACCACCGCCCACTCTTTCCAGAACGAATCACCCTGCCACCACAAGGCAATCATCGCGATCCACCAGAACCACGAGTCGCCGGAATGCGCGAAGAAGACCGCTATAGCGCGCAATGCGCCTGGCTTTTCAGCCACGCGCATTTGTTCGGAGAGGCGAGCATCCCATTCAAGAAGGGAGCGGACGTTCATTTACGCTTCATCTTGGGCTTTGAGCGCGCCGATTTCGAGGCAACCACTTTTTTCCTGGACGAGGCAGGTTTTTTCTGTGCAAACCTCTTCGCCTTTGCGGCGGCTTTCCGTTGACCTTTCGCCAGATCGGCGCGGAGCAGTTCGAGTTGATGCGGTTTGTCTACATCCATGGCGGCTTCGGCAAAGGGCAGGAAGATCGCCCGTCCTTTGATGCCGATGCGTTCGCTGATCCGGCGGATGGCATCGTCCATCGTCAGCTGGCGGGTGAAAAGGGAGAATAACAATCCAAACCCAAGTTTGCTCGCTTGTTGGAGCGGACTTTTCCTTGCCCCCAGCAAGGATTCCCACATATCGAGGTGTTCCGTTGCCATACGGACATGTGAAACGTGCAAGTCGCCGCCGCATAGTTCGACATCTTTGAGCTTGGTATATGTGCGTTTTGAATCGGGGAAGCGCGCTTCCATCACGTCGCGCAGGCAGACGCCGTAATAGAGATCGTCTTTCGTTTCCATGGCGGTGTCCACCACCCAATCCAGCATGTGCGGTTTTATCGCGGGGATGTCGGAAGAGACGATCAGCACGTATTTGTTTTTCTTATCCAATTCAAGCGACTTGTTCACACCGGCGACGATGTTGGCGAGCATCCGCCCTTGATTGGTCAGGTAATACAAAGGTTTTTTGCAGGTCAATGGGTTCTTTGGGGAAAGCCCCACCAGAATCACATTCTTCACCCGTTTCGCCTCGCCGAGCGCGTCGAGCACCCATTGCACCATGGGTTTGCCTGCCACATCCACGAGCGCTTTGGCGTCGCCTTTCAGGTAATCGTACAACGGGTCTTCCGGGTTGGGGATTCCCCCGGCGATCACAATGGCATCCATAAAATCTCCTTCGATTTACGATTGATGATTAGAATTAAAAATCGTAGGTTAATTCAGTTTTTGCATTTGAGGCTCTAGACCGAGTTGGTCAATGAGCGCGTTCAGTTCGTCGGTGGTCAGGACGCGTCCCTTGCCTGCCAGGGCGATCAACGCGGCTTCCATCATGTTGGCGCCAAAACTGCGACCTTCGAGGTTAATCGTTGTCGTTACCAGGTATTTTACGCCGCGCTGTTTGAGGAACTCCACGTCGGCTGGCGTGGTGGTGTTGGTGACGATGATCTTCCCTCGCATATCTTCCGGCATGTGTTGCTTGACGTACAGGAAATCGCCGCCGGTGACGGTGTTGCCCTGGTAGAATTTTTCGAATTTGGGCGTGACTTTTTCCTGTTTTTCACCCGTGGGATACAACATGCTCAAGGGCATCCGCCCGACGATCGGCATGAGGATGCGGGCC
>CAYPCK010000251.1:0-4616 GCA_964409185.1 uncultured Anaerolinea sp.
TGGCCACCTGCCGAGGATGGAAGCGGTGAAAGAAACGGCTGAGGCGTTGAAGGGACTGAAGTAAGATATCGACTCACCTTACGCAGGTTATGCCTTTCAGACAGGCTTCAAGTGCAAATTGACCGCAGGAAAACGCGGACGCGCGTAAGATGAGTTATTGAGTCAGGGATCTTGCTCCCGACCCGTCACCCGTATGCTGGTTATTTTATAAAACATCCCCGCCGAGGTGGTGGGGATGTTTGGTTGTTGAATCAATTTCACAGGGGAAGCGAAGCGGGGTTTTTTCCTACGAGGCAGTCAGCGGCTTGGAAAAAGGTTCGTTGAGGGCGGGGTTATGATGACTGCCGTTCCCATTACGCTTGATCAGGCGGTTGATGTGCGCCACAAGCACGCGGCTCGGAGTCGGTTTGGTGAGGTAGTCGTCGGCGCCGGCATCGAGCACGCTGGCGATCATCGAGGGATCGTTCAACGCGGAAAGGATGATAATCGGGACCTGGCTGAATGCGCGTACCGATTTACAGACCTCCCACCCGTCCATTTCAGGCATCATCAGGTCCAACACAACCAGGTCGGGTTGATTTTCACGGATGGCGTTCAAGCCGTCGGTGCTGTTATTGGTGGCATTCACGTCGAACCCCTGCGAGCGAAGCAAAAGCGTGAGCAGGTCAGTGACCGCGACATCGTCGTCTATGACAAGGATTTTTGTAGGCATGGGTTGTCCAATCAGCCCACATTATATCGAAGATTGTCAGGATTGGCACTTTGCAACGGCTTATCAGTTGAATGTGTCAAAGGGCGGCGGGAGGCGTTACTTTCGGCGTGATTGTTCGTGGTAAACTTCGTCCGATTTTAGCGAATTTTTGGAGGAAGGTATGAAAACCTGGGTTTATCTTTTCGATGAAGTATCCAAAGCCGAGAAATATGCAGGCTCATGGGAGGCTGTGCGCGCCCTGCTTGGCGGTAAAGGGGCGGGTCTGCTCGATATGACGCGCGCCGGCGTGCCGGTGCCGCCGGGATTCACGATCACGACCGAAGCCTGCAACTGGTTCCGCAAGACAGGGGTATTCCCGCCGGGGATGTGGAAACAAGCACTCGCCGCGATGAAAGTGACCGAGAAACGGGCGGGCAAGAAATTCGGCGACCCAAAAAATCCATTGCTGGTTTCGTGCCGTTCGGGGGCAAAATTTTCGATGCCGGGCATGATGAACACGATCCTCAACATCGGGTTGACCGACGAGGTGGTGGAAGGGTTGTCGAAACTGACTCATAATCCGCGCTTTGCGTGGGATTCGTACCGCCGTTTGATCGAGATGTTCGGAGCGACTGTGTTCAATCTCGACGACGAGCATTTCGAACATCCGCTTGCCGAACACAAAACGAAACGCGGGTATAAAGTGGATACGGAAATGACCGCTGAGGATTGGAAGGAACTGGTCTCGGTGTTCAAAGTGGTGTTCAAACAGCAGGTCGGGTTCGAGTTCCCGCAGGATGTGTACAAGCAGTTGGAATTTGCCACGAAAGCCGTGTTCGAATCGTGGATGGGCAAACGCGCTATTGATTATCGCCGCGCCACCAACATCCCGGACGATCTCGGCACAGCGGTCAACATTGTGACGATGGTCTTCGGCAACATGGGCGAGGACTCGGGCACGGGCGTAGCATTCACGCGCAACCCGTCCACGGGGGAAAAGAAAATGATGGGCGAATACCTGCTGAACGCGCAGGGCGAGGACGTGGTGGCGGGCATCCGCAACGCCGACCCGATCGAGCATTTGAAAGACCAGATGCCGAAAGCCTACAAGCAATTCATGGACATCACCGCCAAACTCGAAAAGCATTACAAGGATATGCAGGATGTCGAGTTCACGATCGAGCGCGGCAGGTTGTGGATGCTGCAAACCCGCAACGGCAAGCGGACGGCAAAGTCCGCAGTGAAGATCGCGGTGGATATGGCGAAGGAAGGCTTGATCACCAAAGAGCAGGCGGTTCAACGCGTCACGCCGGACAATGTGGATTCGCTCCTGCACCCGCAGTTCGATCAAAACGCCATGGATAACGCCGAAAAGACCGGCGCATTCTTCGCAAAGGGCGTGAACGCTTCTCCCGGCGCGGCGGTCGGACAGGTGTATTTCGATGCGGACACCGCCGAGAAGATGGCAAAGGAAAGCAAGCAGGACACGATCATGGTGCGTCCGTTCACCAAGCCGGACGACGTCCACGGCATGATCGCATCCAAGGGCGTGCTCACCAGCGAGGGCGGCGCGACGTCGCACGCGGCGGTGGTGGCGCGGCAGTTCGGCATCCCGTGCGTGGTTGGCGCATCGGCGATCAAAATCGACATGGAAGATCGCAAGATGACCGTCGGCGAGACCGTTGTGAGCGAAGGCGATTGGATTTCAGTAGACGGCACGACCGGCAAAGTGTTCATTGGGAAAATCCCGACAACTTCGCCATCCCTGGAGGAACAAACGGAACTGCTCACCCTCTTGAAATGGGCGGATGAAATTTGCGCGCGCAAGGACATTCGCAAAGCGCCCGCCACCGGTTACCCGACGCGCGGCTTGCAAGTGTGGGCGAACGCCGATTACCCGAAGGATGCGCAACGCGCCCGCGCCTATGGCGCGGTGGGGATCGGTCTGTGCCGCACGGAGCATATGTTCTTCGAGCCGGAGCGCCTGCCCATCGTGCAGGATATGATCCTTTCCGAATCGAGTGAGGGACGAACTGCCGCGCTGAACAAACTACTTCCCTACCAACGCAAGGATTTCGACGGTCTATTCGAGGCGATGGACGGCTACCCGGTCATCATCCGCTTGATTGATCCGCCGCTCCACGAGTTCATGCCCGACGAGGAAAAACTGCTCGAGGAAGTCATCACGATGCGCGTGAAGAACGAGACGGCCGGCTTGCAGGAAAAAGAAAACCTGCTCGATGCGATCAAGCGACTGCACGAATCGAACCCCATGATGGGCTTGCGCGGCGTCCGCCTGAGCATCTCGATGCCTGAGATCGTGGAAATGCAAGTCCGCGCCATCTTCGAAGCCGCGGCGGATTGCACGAAGCGCGGCATCAAAGTAAAACCAGAAGTCATGATTCCGCTGACGGGCACGGTGAAGGAACTGGAATGGATTCAGCCGCGGCTCGAGCGTATCGCCAAAGCGGTGATGGATGAAAAGAAGATCAAATTCGAGTACAAATTCGGCACGATGATCGAAATTCCGCGCGCGGCGGTGACGGCGGCGGAGGTCGCCACACACGCCGAGTTCTTCTCGTTCGGAACAAACGACCTGACGCAAATGACCTACGGCTATTCCCGCGACGATGCCGAGCGCAACTTCCTCATCACGTATCAGGAACAGGGTATCCTCGAAACGAATCCCTTCCAGTCGTTGGATCGCGGCGGCGTGGGCAAACTCATGGATTGGGCGATCGCCGAAGGAAGAAAGACGCGTCCGAACCTCGAAGTGGGGATCTGCGGCGAGCATGGCGGCGATCCCAGCTCCATCGAATGGTGTCACATCATCGGGAACAACTACGTGTCGTGCTCCCCGTTCCGCGTGCCGATCGCCCGTCTTGCCGCGGCGCATTCGGCGTTAAAACATAAACCGGTGAGGGATGTGCTTGTAAAAGCAAAAGCCTCGAAAAGGAAAGTGGTGAAGCGGCTATCGCCCTCGAAAGCGAAATCGCTGGCGAAACGAAAGAGATAGAAAAAAATCCCCTGCAAGTTGCAGGGGATTTTTTCAGCATGAGTTATTTGGAATTCTTGTTGAATTCCTCAACGTCTGGGAAGAGGTGCCAGAAATATTCCGTATCGTAGTGATTGCCGTTGACGCTCTTACCGTTGCATTTGCCGGTGATCATGATGTTTTCACCCTTGCGGTCGTATTTCAGGTTGCACTTCCAACGCCCGGTGGTGGACACATCCAGCACGAAGCGGTCGTTCTCGAAGTTGTAGAAGCCTGTGCCGGTCATGATGAAATTGTTCGTGAAGGCGCATTTGTTCAGCGAGAAATAGACCCTGGTGCCGGCATTGTTCATGCTGAAGCCGAATACACCGCCGTAGGTACAACCGACGGAGGTCGGAGTGAAACCGTCCCAGTAATAGAATTCGGGCAGGTAGTAAATTTCGGTTTCCATCGCGGACAGCGCGTTGCGCGGGCTCCCAAACACAGCGGCAAAGCGCGGCGCGAGCGGAACGTGCGCGTCGATCAGGTAGCCTTCACAGACCGTCTCGCGCTCGGCAGGCACGACATCGTTCACGAGGAAGTCAACCACCAGTTCATCGGGGCAGGCGTTGCCGCGCCCAAAGATGACGTGAGGACCAAATTCCTGGGTGATCAGGTATGCATCGGCAAGATGTTCGTATACGCTGACGCCGTTGCCATAAGGCGTGGCGGGATCGGAGGTCGAACCGAGCACGAGGGTTGGGACATTTTCAGCGAACAGGTAATCGGGGCGGGTCAGGTCTGTAGTGGCGTTGGGCCAGTAGGCGCAGGGCATATCGGCATAGATGAGCGAGGCGATGCGCGGGATGGAAAACTCGAACGAATCCACGGCGGCGAGGTAGATATTTGCTTTTTCATCCGGGGTGTTGCCGGGGTAGCCGTAATCCTGGC